>JAYSFH010000276.1:0-5635 GCA_041913405.1 Dongia sp.
AGATAGTCGTTGCTGCACCAGACGGTGACTTCGCGCGGGGCGGCATCGGGCGTCGCGCGATAGAGGGCGCGCGGAAAACGGCCGGCGATGCGCTCCAGGTCGGCGAAGCTGCGGTAGCGGCCTTCGGTCTTCAGGTCGTCGAGACGCTCGCGGAAGAAGGAATCGAAATTGCGCATTACGCGGCGACTGCCTGACTCTTCAACCATTCCTGCGTTTCCGCCAGGGCCTTGCGGAAGCGCTTGAACATCTCGCGGATCTGGCCCTCGGTGCAGATCAGCGGCGGGCAGAAGCAGATCGAGTCCGCCACCGGCCGCAGGATCACACCGTGATCATGCGCGATCCGGATCAGGTTCGGCCCGACGGCGAGCGACGGTTCGAAGCCTTCCCGCGTCTGCTTGTCTTTTACGAGCTCGAGCGCGCCGATCAAACCCACACCGCGCACCTCTCCGACCAAAGGGTGGTCGGCGAAGCTCCGGAGCTCCTCCAGGAAGGCCGGGGAGATCGCGCGGACATGGTCGAGAATCTTGCGTTCCTCGTAGATCTTCTGGGTCTCGAGCGCCACCGCCGCGGCGATCGGGTGGCCGGAATAGGTGATGCCATGCGCGAAGGAGCCGTGCTTGCCGGAGTTGTCGCGCAGGCCTTCATAGACCCGCTGGCTGATCAGCACCGCGGCGATCGGCATCTGCGCCGCCGATAGCTGCTTGGCCATGGTCATGATGTCGGGCTTCATGCCGTAGGTCTGGCTGCCCCACTGGTTGCCGGTGCGCATGAAGCCGCAGATCACCTCGTCGGCGACCAGCAGGATGTCGTGCTTCTTCAGCACCTTCTGGATTTTCTCCCAGTAGGTCCTGGGCGGCGTCAGGACGCCGCCCGCACCCATCACCGGCTCGGCGAACATCGCCGCGATGGTGTCCGGGCCCTCGCGCTGGATCAGCGCTTCCAGATTCTCGGCCATGCGGGTGGCGAAATCCTCCTCGCTCTCGCCGGGCTTGGCGAAGCGGTAGTAATGCGGGCAATCGGTGTGGAGAATGTTGGCGATCGGGAGATCGAAATCCTTGTGCACCAGGGGCAGGCCGGTCAGCGAGCCGGAGCCGACGGTGACGCCGTGATAGCCCTTCACGCGGGCGATCAGCTTCTTCTTCTGCGGGCGGCCGAGCGCGTTGTTGAAGTACCAGATCATCTTGATCGCGGTGTCGTTGGCCTCGGAGCCCGAGTTGCAGAAATAGGCCTTCGACATCGGGGCGGCCTGCGAGGCCAGCGTCACCAGCTTCTCGGCGAGCTCGACGGTGACCGCCGGCGCCTTCTGGGTGAAGGTGTGGTAGTAGGGCAGGTTCTCCATCTGCCGGACCGCGGCGTCGATGATGCGCTGCTCCTTGCCGAAGCCCAGCGCGGCGCACCAGAGGCCGGACAGGCCGTCCAGGTATTCCTTGTCGTTCTCGTCGTAGACGAAGGGGCCTTGGCCGCGGACCACCACAAAGCCGCCTTCCTTCTCGTTCTTCACGGCATTGGTGTAGCCGTGGAGGTGGTATTGGGAATCGCGGGCGGCAAACGAGTTCGGCTTCGGGCTCGAAGTCATGGCGGCAGGATCCTTATCGCACGGCCTGGCGCGGGGCGATCTCGGTGCCTGAACTGCCTAGCCTTCATGGAGTCCCGGTAATATCCTATCCGGAATGACCTAAGTCAAAGGTGGGATTGTGACCAGACAATTGGTCGCAAGATATTGTGTTTAAGGGGAAATCATGGCTTTGAGGATTTGCATCGGCGGGGCGACCGGCTGGACCGGCTCGGCATTGATCAACGGCGTCCGCGCGGCAGCGGACCTGGAGCTTTCGGGCGCGGTGGCGCGCAAGGCGGCCGGGCAGGAAATCGGCGGGGTCAAGGTCGCGGCCTCGGTGGCCGACGCGCTCTCGGCCAACAACACCGATGTCTATATCGACTACACCCATCCCTCGTCGGTGAAGGCGAATGTGCTGACCGCGCTCGACATGGGGGTCGCGGTCGTGATCGGCACCTCGGGGATGAGCCCCGCGGATTACCACGATATCGCCGCCAAGGCCGACAAGCAGGGCCTGGGCGTGGTGGCGAGCGGCAATTTCTCGCTGACCGCGGCGCTGATGACGCGCTTCTCGCTGCTGGCCGCCGAGCAGGTGGCGGATTACGAGATCCTCGATTACGCGAAGTCGACCAAGCCCTCCGGCACTGCGCAGGAACTGGCCGAGCGGCTCGGCCGGATCCGCCCCAGCGTCCCCGGCGTGCCGGTGGACAAGATCATCGGCCCGAAGGAGGCGCGCGGTGCCGATGTCGGCGGCGGGCGGGTGCATTCGATCCGGCTGCCGAGCTATGTGCTGGCGGTCGAGACCATCTTCGGCGCAAACGGCGAGCGGCTGCAGATCCGCCATGAGGCCGGCACCTCGGCCGAGCCTTATGTCGGCGGCACCCTGCTGGCGGCGCGACGCGTGGGCGCGATGAAGGGCCTGGTGCGCGGGCTCGACAACCTGCTGTTTGGCCCGCTCAGCTCGGAGAAGAAGTAGGGCGCCTAGCCGACGCTGACGGTGATGCCCTTGCGCACGGCGAGGGTGGCGGTGCGCTGGCCGCCCTGGTCGTGGCGCAGGTAGAGCGTGTGGGTGCCGTCGCTGTCGCCGGCGCTCCAGCGGCCGGTGTTGTCGTCGGAGAGGTCGAGCACGTCGCCGGGGCTGCCTTCGACGAAGAACACCGCTGCCGCCGCGGTCTGTGCCAACACCGAGCCGCCGGTGATGTGGATGGTCTCCGGGTCGGTCTCGGACCCGGATGAGAGGCTCGCCGCCATGGTGTCGTCGCGGGTTTGGATGGTGAGCTCGGCATGCTGCACGCCTTCCGGCGTGTCGAATTCCAGCTCGATCGCGACGCGGCCCCAGGGATCGACCACGGCATCGACCGGCACGCGCAGATAGCGGCCGCTCGGGATGCCGTCGGGATGGCGCCGCTCGATGGTCACGGATTCGACCTTGCCGTCGAGCCGATGGTCGTCGCAGCCCTTGAAGGACCAGCTGTCCGGATGGCGCACCAGCAGGAAGCGGACATCCCCGCCGTCCGACAGGTCGTCGATGCTGGCGGCAACGGCGATCGCGGACGACTTCAGGACGGGACGGAAGCGTTCGGCTGGCTTGCGCCGGCGCATGATCTTTTCCTCATTCGATGTCGAGCAAGCTCAACATGCCATGAGTTTGCGGAGGCGTCTCCGGGCTGCGGCAACTTCGCCGCAGGTGACCGAGATCAAACCACCATTATGGTGTATCCGAACGCAGGTACTGCATTTTAGACAAATGCAGCGTCAGCCAAGCGCCTCTTCCAAGCCCTTGATCAGCCGGTCGATATCCTCGGCGCTGTTGTAATGCGCGATACCGACGCGGACCACGCCGTCCTCCGGCTTCAGGCCCAGAGCGGTGATGCAGCGCCGCGCCCAGAAGTCGCCGTTGCCGATCGCGATCTTGTGCCGGTGCAGCTTCGCCGCGATCTCGGTGGAGGAGCGGCCGGGAATCCAGAAGCCGATCACGGGGGCAAGCCTGCCGTCGCGCGTCGGCACGCGGCCGAGGATGCGGACGTTCTGCTTGCTCCGCAGATAGTCCTCGACCCGTGCGGCGAGCGCCGCTTCATGCGCACCGATCACCTCGTAGACGCGGGCGACGCGGGTGTGGAAGGCATTCTCCGGCTGCTTGAAATGCGCGCGGTAGAGGGCGTCGAAATAATCGGCGGTGCCGACCGTGCCCGCGGCATGCTCGTGGTTGGGCCCGCCGGGCAGGAACTTGTAGGTGATGCTCTCATCGCCGATGAAGAAGTGGTTCTGCGCCACCGCTTTCTCCAGCAGCGCGCGCTTGCCGTAGAGCACGCTCTGATGCGGGCCGCAGACCTTGTAGAGGCTGAAGACGTAGAAATCGACGTCCAGCGCCTTCACGTCGATCGCGAAATGCGGCGCATAGGCGGTGCCGTCGATGAAGGCGAGGGCGCCCGCGGCATGGATCTGCGGAATGATCGTCGGCAGGTCATGGACGATCGAGCAGACGTTGGAGCAATGCGTCATCGCGACCAGCCGGGTGCGATCGCTCAAGAGCTTCGACAGGCCGTCCGGCACCAGCGCGCCGGTCTGGCGATCGACCGGCCATTCCTTGATGACCAGGCCGAAGGCTTCGAGGCGGCGCCAGGCGCCGACATTGGCCTCGTGGTCCTGCTCGGTGACGATGATCTCGTCGCCGGGCTTGAAGGAAGGCGCCAAGGCCTGCGCCATCATGAAGACGTTCATCGTGGTCGAGGGGCCGAGGAAGATCTCGTTCACCTCGGCGTTGATGAAGTCGGCCATCGCCTGCAGGCCGCGCTTGATGCGGTCGGTGGCACGCACCGAGGAGTCGAATTCCCAGTTCGGCTGCACCTGGCTGTCGGTCATGTATTCGACCGTGCGGTCGATCACCTGCCTCGGCACATAGGAGCCGCCGGCATTTTCCAGGAACACCCAGCCGTCTTTGAGCGGCGGGAACTGCGCGCGGACGAAATCGATGTCGAGCGCAGGCGTGGTCGGCTTCACGGTGTGATTCAAGATGCGACCGCCTTGCCGCCATGGGCGAGGGACCAGGCCTCGGGGTCCTCGAGGAAGGCGACCACGCTGGCGTGCGCCTTGGCGTCGAGCCGGCCGGTCTCGGTCGCGACGTCGAGCACGTCGCGCCAGGTGGCGAGGCCGTGCAGCTTCACGCCGCGCTCGGCGAGCGTCGCGGTCGATTGCGGGAAGGTGCCGTAGTGGAAGATGACCAGAGCATGCTCGACCTTGCCCTCGGCCTGCTTCACCGCATCGACGAAGGTGACGAGCGAGCCTCCGGCGGTGCAGAGGTCTTCCATGACCAGGCAGCGCGTTCCGACCGGCATGCTGCCTTCGATCTGCGCGTTGCGGCCGAAGCCTTTGGGTTTCTTGCGCACGTAGAGCATCGGCAGGCTGAGGCGATCGGAGAGCCAGGCGGCGTAGGGGATGCCGGCGGTCTCGCCGCCGGCGACGGCGTCCAGGCTCTCGAAGCCGATCTCGCGCTCGACCAGCTCGGCGGCGAGCGCGATCACCTTCCGGCGCGCCCGCGGGAAGGAGATGATCTTCCGGCAGTCGATATAGACCGGACTGGCCCGGCCGGAGGTGAGGGTGAAGGGCTGGTCGGGGCGAAGATGCACCGCTTCGATTTCGAGCAGGATTCGGGCGACAACCGGGCCCGATGGGCCGGCCGAGACGGGCAGCGCCATGGCTTCAAGACTCCGCGACAGGTGAATGACGGGGCGGGAGTATGGCCGGAGGCCCTGGTCGCAGCAAGCTGCGGCCGGGCGCAGCATCAATGAAAATTAACCAATCAGGCTTAGGATTTGCTAGATTTCGGACCGGGTCTGGTCGGCCTTCCCGTCGACTCGGGTGCTCGGCCGGACCTGGGGACCAATCCTCACAGGATGCCGGATGTTGCCTCGCGCGGGCACGCAGGATCGGGACGGGGAGTGATCGATGGCGGTGCAGCCGTTCTCGATCGCCAAGCGTGTCCTGTTCGGCCGCAATCCGGCTCAACCGAGCGCCGTCGGCCCCGCGCCGCATGACCGCACGCCGCAGCCGGCCCAGCGCCGGCCATTGCGGATCCTCGCG
>JAYSFH010000277.1:0-3270 GCA_041913405.1 Dongia sp.
CAGGCCAACCTGGATTAAGGCAGGGTGAAGCTGCGCGTCTCGAACGCGCAGGCTTCGCAGCTCTTCAGCGTCACCGTGAATGCATCGTCGCCGGTCCAGGCGAAGGACTCGCGGTCGATCTGCCAATTGGCGTTCTCCGAGGCGTCGGGATAGGTGCGCGTGGTGCCGGTCGCGGTGTCCACGATGTAGAGCCATTGGGCGCCTTCGCTCTGGCTGAACAGCGCGACGTGGCGCTCCTGCGGGCTCCAGCGGATCCAGTGCTCCGGACCGTATTTGCCGGCGACCACGTTCTGCAGGCTGCCGGTCGCCGGGTTCATCAATCGCACCGCCCAGCAGAGGCTGTCCGGGTCGGTGGTTTCGCAGGCCTGGATGATGCGCAGGCCGCTCTGCGGCGCGGCCGGGAAGAGGGTGAGCTTTTGGGCGGGGATCTCGACCTGCCCCGACGCATCCTGCCGATAGCTCGCAATCACCGGCGGGTAGTGGCGCTCGCCGGCAGTCACGTTGCCGTCGGCGCCAAGCGCAATGCCGCAGGCCGGAGCCGCTTCGGTGACGTCCATGAAGTCCGTCCCGCAGGGACCCGCTGCGGCGCTGTTGGCCGTGCTCTCCGGAGTTCCCGCTGGTGTCGGGGTTTTTGTGCTGGTGCAGGCGGTTAGCAGAATGACGGCGATGACGACGGCGCTGCTCTTGCTCATGCTTCCTCGGCCGGGGAGACAAATTCCTCGGCGAGATAACCCTGGAAGAAGAGAAGGGTTCGAAGGTCGGTGTGATTGACCTGGGCGCGGACCTGCGCGCGGAGCAGCGGCTTGCCGTAATAGGCGACGCCGAGGCCGGCGGCCAGCAGCATCGGCAGGTCGTTGGCGCCGTCGCCGACCGTGACGGCGTCGGCGGGCGTCAGGCCACGCTCGGCGCTCAGGGTCTGCAGCGCGTTCAGCTTGCCGTCCTTGTCGAGGATCGGGCCCTGCAGCTCGCCGGTGAGCCGGCCGTCGGCCATTGCGAGGTCGTTGGCGAGATCGAGCTGGAAGCCGGTGCGCGCCGCGACCTTGGCGGTGAAATACTTGAAGCCGCCGGAGACCAGCGCGGTGAAGGCGCCGTTCGCCTTCATCGTGTGCACCAGCGTCGCGGCGCCCGGCATCAGCGTGAGGTTCGCCGCGGTCTTCGCCAGCGCCGCTTCGGGAAGATCGGCCAGCATCGCGACCCGCTCGACCAGCGCCTGGGGAAAGTCGATCTCGCCGCGCATCGCGCGCCGGGTGATCTCGGCGATCACGTCCTTGAGGCCGGCTTCGGCGGCGAGCTCGTCGAGGGTCTCGGCGGTGACGATGGTCGAATCCATGTCGGCGATCAGCAGGCGCTTGCGGCGGTTCAAGGCCGGCTGTGCGTGGAAATCGACCGGCAGATCGGCTAGCGTCGCCCGCGCGATTGCATCGGCGCGGTCAGCGGCCAGCTGCGCGAAGGGCAGGTCGCAGGCGCGATCGCCCGGTGCCAGCCAGTTGATGTCGCCGGTGGCGGCGCCGGCATCGCGCAGCGCGCCGCCGAGCGTTTCGAGGAGCTTGGGCGCGAGCGCCTGCTGCTCCGCGGCGACGAGTGTCAGGATATGGGTCATAGCGGGCGGACTATGGGGAAGCGAGACGCCACCGACAAGCTGAAAGCGGTTGTGATCGGCGGCGCCACGGCCAGCGGCAAGTCGGCGCTGGCGCTCGATCTCGCCGCCGATCTCGGCGGCACCGTCATCAACGCGGATTCGATGCAGATCTATCGCGACCTGCCGATCCTGACCGCGCAGCCCGATGCTGCTGCGATGGCGGCCGTGCCGCATCGGCTTTATGGGATCCTGCCGCTCGACGATCCGGCGACGGCGGCGCGCTGGGCGGAATTGGCGGCCGCGGAAATCAAGAGCGCCTGGCAAGCGGGGCGAGTGCCCTTCCTGGTCGGCGGGACCGGGCTCTATCTGCGGGCGCTGCTCGAAGGCTTCGCGCCGATCCCCGAGATCGATCCCGCGCATCGCGCGCAAGCGCAGGCGCTGCTGGCTGATCTCGGCGCCGGGGGCTTGCATGCACGGCTGGCGGCGCGCGACCCGGAGACGACGGCGAAGCTCCGGCCGAGCGACAGCCAGCGGCTGATGCGCGCCTGGGAGGTCCTGGCCGCGACGGGTAAGCCGCTCGCCTGGTGGCAGCAGCAGCCGAGCAACCCGCCGCTCGCGGTCGAGGCGCTCTCCTTCGTGACGGCGCCGGCGCGCGACCAGCTCTATGCCGCCTGCGACGACCGGCTGATCACCATGGTGGCGCGGGGCGCCCTCGACGAGGTGGCGGCGGCGCGCGCGTCTTATCCCGAGGCCGACCAGGAGCTGGCCGGCTTCAAGGCGCTGGGCTTTCGGGAGTTGGCCCGTCATCTGGACGGCGCATCGAGCCTGGAGGAGGCGGTCGCGGCGGTCCAGCAGGCGACCCGGAACTATGCAAAAAGGCAGGGCACCTGGTTCCGGCGCCAGCTGCCTGGCGCAATTTTCTTAGCTCCAGACCGGGAAGCCATGAAATTTTCGCAAAGTTACCTTGCGCCCATACGTCATAAAATTCGCGATTTCCTGTTGACCCATAAAAACTGAGCCACTACGGTGCCGCGCCCTGGCCCGAAAATAAGGCTGGCGGCATGGCGTGGGGCATGCAGTATTCCCCGGTTGTTTCAAAGGGTTAAAACCCCTCTAGGAGTGGATCATGGCGGTCGAACCGATCACCGGAGCGGAAATCATTGTCAGAGCGCTGATCGATCAGGGCGTTGACGTTATTTTCGGCTATCCCGGCGGCGCCGTCCTTCCGCTCTATGACGCGCTGTTCAAGCAGAACCGGATCAAGCACATCCTGGTCCGCCACGAGCAGGCCGCGGTGCATGCGGCCGAAGGCTATGCGCGCTCGACCGGCAAGGTCGGCTGCGTGCTGGTGACCTCGGGTCCCGGCGCCACCAACGCGGTGACCGGCCTCACCGACGCACTGATGGATTCGATCCCGATCGTCTGTCTCACCGGCCAGGTGCCGACGCATCTGATCGGCAACGACGCCTTCCAGGAAGCGGACACCACGGGCATCACGCGGCCCTGCACCAAGCACAATTACCTCGTGAAATCGATCGAGGAACTGTCGCGCAAGGTCCATGAGGCCTTCCATGTCGCCAAGAGCGGCCGTCCCGGTCCGGTCGTCATCGACCTGCCGAAGGATGTGCAGCAGGCGAAGTACGAATATGTGAACCACGCCGGGCAGAAGCATCGCAGCTACAACCCGCAGG
>JAYSFH010000277.1:3280-5632 GCA_041913405.1 Dongia sp.
GGAGAAGGCGATCGAGGCGATGGCGCATGCCAAGCGTCCGCTGTTCTACATCGGCGGCGGCTGCGTCAATTCCGGTCCGCAGGCCTGTGCCTTGCTGACTGAGTTCATCCGCATGACCGGCTTCCCCTGCACCCAGACCTTGATGGGCCTCGGCGCCTTCCCGGGCTCCGATCCGCTGTCCTTGGGCATGGTCGGCATGCACGGCATGTACGAGAGCAATCTCGCGATGCATGACTGCGACGTCATGATCAACATCGGCGCGCGCTTCGACGACCGGGTGACCGGCAAGCTCTCGGCCTTCTCGCCGGGCTCGAAGAAGATCCACGTCGATATCGATCCCTCCTCGATCAACAAGAACATCCGGGTCGATATCCCGGTGGTCGGCGACGTGGGCCACGTCGTCGAGGAGATGATGCGGATCTGGAAGGCGCGGCAGATCAAAGTCGATACCAAGGCGCTCTCGACCTGGTGGGACCAGATCAACAAGTGGCGCGCCCGCGACTGCCTGAAGTACCGGGCGTCCGACCAGGTGATCAAGCCGCAATACGCGCTGCAGCGCCTCTATGCCGCGATCAAGGACAAGGACTTCTACATCACCACCGAAGTCGGCCAGCACCAGATGTGGGCGGCGCAGTTCCTGAAGTTCGAGAGCCCGAACCACTGGATGACCTCCGGCGGCCTCGGCACCATGGGCTACGGCCTGCCGGCGGCCTATGGCGTGCAGGTGGCGCATCCGGAATCGCTGGTGATCGACGTCGCCGGCGAGGCCTCGATCATGATGAACATCCAGGAGATGTCCACCGTCGTGCAGTACCGCCTGCCGGTGAAGATCTTCATCCTCAACAACAAGTGGATGGGCATGGTGCGGCAGTGGCAGGAGCTGCTGCATGGCGGCCGCTATTCCGAGAGCTACAGCGACGCGCTGCCGGATTTCGTGAAGCTCGCCGATGCGTTCGGCGCGACCGGCCTCAGGGCCGAGAAGGTCGGCGACCTCGACGGTGTCATCGCCAAGATGCTGGCGACGCCGGGGCCGGTGATCGTCGACGTCGCGGTCGATGAGCGCGAGAACTGCTTCCCGATGATCCCCTCCGGCGCGGCGCATAACGAGATGCTGCTGGGGCCGGAGGATCAGACCGCGAAGCCGATCTCGGAAGAAGGCATGGTGCTGGTGTAGTCATGTCGGAACGCAGCAGTGCAAAGAGCGGGACGGAGTTTTTGGCCGTGAACAAGGGCGACGAAACCGAACGCCACACCATGTCGGTGCTGGTGGACAACGAGGCCGGCGTGCTGGCGCGCGTCATCGGCCTGTTCTCCGGCCGCGGCTACAACATCGAGAGCCTGACCGTCGCCGAGACCGATATCTCGAAGCATCTCTCGCGGATCACCGTCGTCACCTCCGGCACGCCGATGATCATCGAGCAGATCAAGAACCAGCTGCGCCGCCTGGTGCCGGTGCACAAGGTCACCGACCTCACCGTCGAGGGGCCTTCCCTGGAGCGCGAGATGGCGCTGGTGAAGGTGCAGGGGACCGGCGAGAAGCGGGTCGAATCCATGCGCATCGCCGACATCTTCCGCGCCCATGTGGTCGATGCGACGATCGAATCCTTCGTCTTCGAGATGACCGGATCGACCGAGAAAGTGAATGCCTTCATCAACCTGATGCAGCCGCTCGGGCTGATCGACGTGTCGCGCACCGGCGTGGTCGCGATCGCGCGCGGTCCAGAGGCCTAGAGCCGAAGCTTAAGCCCCCAACTCCCATTTCGTTTGCAAAGAGGAAGTTTCGAGATGCGTGTCTATTACGATCGTGATGCCGATGTGAACCTGATCAAGGGAAAGAAGGTTGTGGTGGTCGGCTACGGCAGCCAGGGCCATGCGCATTCCCTCAACCTGAAGGACAGCGGCGTCAAGGAAGTCCGCGTGGCGCTCCGCCCGGGCTCGGCCTCGGCGAAGAAGGCGGAAGCCGCCGGCCTCACCGTGATGACCCCGGCGGAAGCGGCGAAGTGGGCGGATCTCGTCATGATCCTCACCCCCGACGAGCTGCAGGCCGATCTCTATCGCAACGAGCTCGCGGCCAACATGAAGCAGGGCGCGGCGCTCGCTTTCGCGCACGGCCTCAACATCCACTTCAAGCTGATCGAGCCGCGTCCGGACCTCGACATCGTCATGATCGCGCCGAAGGGCCCGGGCCACACCGTGCGCTCCGAGTATTCGCGCGGCGGCGGCGTGCCCTGCCTGGTGGCCGTGCATCAGAACCCGAGCGGCAACGCGCTTGAGCTGGCGCTCTCCTATGCCAGCACCATCGGCGGCGGCCGTTCCGGCATCATCGAGACCAACTTCCGCGAGGAATGCGAG
>JAYSFH010000278.1:0-5629 GCA_041913405.1 Dongia sp.
TTTGCTTTTCGGCCCGCTATGGCCACGTAATACTCCGCCGTCATCCCGGCGCTAGGCGCCGGGATCCACGCCTTGGGGATTGAAGAAGGCGTGGATCCCGGGACCAAGTCCCGGGATGACGGAGTAAAAAGCGCCAGACCCTGAAAGACAGACCATGCGCCGACTTCTCGCCACCATCGCCCTCTCGCTCACCCTCGCCACCCCCGCGCTCGCGCAGGAAGCGGTGCCGCAATCGAAGACCCAGATCGAGCTCACCTTCGCGCCGCTGGTGAAGAAAGCGGCGCCCGCGGTGGTGAACATCTTCACCCGCACCGTGGTGAAGGAGCGGGCGTCGCCGTTCTTCGACGATCCCTTCTTCCAGCAGTTCTTCGGCGAGCAGCAGCCGCGCGAGCGGGTGCAGAACTCGCTGGGCTCCGGCGTGATCGTGCGGCCGGACGGACTCGTCGTCACCAACAACCACGTCATCGCCAAGGCCGACGAGATCCGCGTCGTGCTCTCCGACGGCCGCGAGTTTCCGGCCGAGGTGATCGCCGCCGACGAGAAGTTCGACATCGGCATCCTGAAGATCGACGCCAAGGGCGAGGTGCTGCCGACCCTGGATCTCAAGGATTCCGACGACATGAATGTCGGCGACCTGGTGCTGGCGATCGGCAATCCCTTCGGCGTCGGCCAGACCGTCACCATGGGCATTGTCTCGGCGCTGGCGCGCACCAACATCGGCGTCGGCGATTACGGCTACTACATCCAGACCGACGCGGCGATCAACCCGGGCAATTCCGGCGGCGCGCTGATCGGCACCGACGGAAAGCTCATCGGCATCAACACTGCGATCTATTCCAAGACCGGGGGCAGCATCGGCATCGGCTTCGCCATTCCCTCCAACATGGTGGCGCGGATCGTCGATGCCGAGGCGACCGGCGGCAAGCTGGTGCAGCCCTGGATCGGCGTCGCCGGCGAGGCGCTGACTGCCGATATCGCCGTCAGCATGGGTTTGAAGCACCCCGGCGGCGTCGTGGTGCAACAGGTCTATCCGATGGGCCCGGCCGACCGTGCCGGGCTGCAGCCGGGCGACGTCATCGTCGGCGTCAACGACCGCGGCATCGCAGATCCCGGCGGCCTGCGCTTCCGCCTTGCGACCCAGACGGTCGGCGCCACCGCCGCGCTCAACGTCATCCGCCGCGGCAAGGAGGTCAATCTGCCGGTCAACCTGATCGAGGCTCCGGAAGTGCCGGCCCGGGAGGAAACCGAGCTCAAGGGCGAGCAGCCGCTGAACGGCGCGGTGGTGGTCAACCTCTCGCCGGCGGTCAGCGACGAGCTCGGCGTCCCCGATTGGAAGGGCGTCGCCATCGCCAAGATCCGCCGCGGCTCCTACCCTGACAAGCTCGGCCTCCAGCCCGGCGATCTCTTGATCAAGATCAACGGCAAGGATGTCTATTCGGTCGCGGACACGGTGGCGATCCTGGGCGTGCCGGTTGATGACTGGACCCTCACCGTCAGCCGCAACGGCCAGAGCAAGACCTTCGAGGTGCATTGAGGTGGTGGGCCTCTTTGAGCAGAACGCGCCGCGGCCATTGGCCGACCGCCTGCGGCCGCGCAAGCTCGAGGAGGTGGTCGGCCAGGACCATCTGATCGGCCCAGAGGCACCCATCGGCCGCATGCTCCGCAACGGCCAGATCTCCTCGATGATCCTCTGGGGCCCGCCCGGCTGCGGCAAGACCACGATGGCGCGGCTGCTGGCCGAGGACATCAACCTCGCCTTCGAGCCGCTCTCGGCGGTCTTCTCCGGCGTCGCCGACCTGCGCAAGGTCTTCGAGGCCGCGCGCGAGCGCCGGCGCATGGGCGAGGGGACCCTGCTCTTCGTCGATGAAATCCACCGTTTCAACCGCGCGCAGCAGGACGGTTTCCTCCCTTACGTCGAGGACGGCACCGTGGTGCTGGTCGGCGCCACCACCGAGAATCCCTCCTTTGAATTGAACGGCGCTTTGCTCTCGCGCTGCCAGGTCTTCGTGCTCAACCGCCTGGATGACGCGGCCATGGAGCAGCTTCTGGCACGGGCCGAGGCGACCATGCACCAGCGCCTGCCGCTCGACCCCGATGCGCGCGCGGCGGTTCGCGCCATGGCCGACGGCGACGGCCGCTATCTCCTCAACATGGCGGAGGAGCTGTTTCGGCTCCCGCCCGAGAAGATTCTCGACTCCTCCGGCCTCGCCAAGGCGGTGCAGAAGCGGGCGCCGCTCTACGACAAGGCGCAGGAGGGCCACTACAACCTCATCAGCGCGCTGCACAAGTCGCTGCGCGGCTCCGACACCGATGCCGCACTTTATTGGCTGGCCCGCATGCTGGCCGGCGGCGAGGACCCGCTCTACATCGCGCGCCGCCTGGTGCGCTTCGCGGTCGAGGATATCGGCATCGCCGACCCCAATGCCCTCCCTCAGGCGATCGCCGCCTGGGACACCTATGAGCGCCTGGGCTCGCCGGAAGGCGAACTCGCCATTGCCCATTGCGTGATCTATCTCGGCACCGCGCCCAAATCGAACGCGGCCTACACCGCCTACAAGGAAGCCATTCGCGCCGCGAAAGAGACCGGCTCCCTCATGCCGCCCAAGCATATCTTGAACGCGCCGACCAAGCTGATGAAGGAGATCGGCTACGGCAAGGGCTATGAATATGATCATGACACCGCCGAGGGATTTTCAGGTCAGAACTACTTCCCCGAAGGCATGGCGCGCCGCCGCTTCTACCAGCCCAAGGAGCGCGGCTTCGAGCGCGAGATCATCAAGCGCCTCGAATACTGGGATCGCCTGCGCGGGCAACGCGACAAAGAGGCGCGCGCGCAACGCAGCGACGAGAACAACGATTGAACGGCACGAAACGTGCCGATTCCGGCCCCAACTGCCGCGAGAGTTGCCCGGGAGTTGCCCGGGAGTTGTCTGACATCGGGCAAGACAAAAAGCCTTGCATGGCAGGCGCTTGAGCCATGCACCGGGTGGGCTTGTCAGCCCTTTCAACCTGAGGCTAGGGTTCCGGCGAAATCTGGTTGGGCTCATCTGGGGAGAGCCCGTTCGAAGAGGTTCGGGGCAGTATGAAAGAGTATCTGGCGCCGGAGCGCGAACGGGTTGCTTTGATCACGATCGACGCGCAGCGCGATTTCGTTCTTCCCAATTCGCCGGCCACGGTCGGTGGTGCGCTCTCTACCATCCCCGCGATGCGTCGCCTGATTGATGCCTTCCGCTCAACCGGCGCGCCGATCGTGCACACGCTCAGGCTCTATCGCTGCAACGGCTCCAATGTCGATCTCTGCCATCGCGCGGCGATCGAAGCCGGCCAGCGCATCGTCATGCCGGGCACCTCGGGCGCAGAGCTCATCGACGAACTGAAGCCGAGTCTCGGCCAGCGCCTCGAGCCGGAGCTCCTGCTCGACGGCAAGCTGCAGGAGATCGGGCACCGCGAGTGGCTCTGCTACAAGCCGCGCCTCTCCGCCTTCTTCCAGACCCCGCTCGAAGATCATCTGAAGTCCCTCGGCATCACCACCATCGTTCTCTGCGGCACCGACTTCCCGACCTCGCCCCGCTCCACGGTCTACGCCGCTTCCAACCGCGACTTCCGCATCGTCCTCGCCACCGACGCCATCTCGGGCGCCACCGACGCCGGTCTCGATGAACTCGCGCAGATCGGCGTCTACCTGATGAGCAGCGAGCAGCTCCTCAACTGGCTGAAGCGCGACCGCCAGGCCGCTTGAGTTGAGCGGCGTCCAGCAAATCACCATCGCCCAGGATGACGGCGACCAGCGGCTGGACCGCTGGTTCAAGAAGCATTTCCCCGAGATCGGCCACGGTCGGCTGGAGAAGCTGCTGCGCACCGGCCAGATCCGCCTCGACGGCAAGCGCGCCAAGGCCGGCGACCGGGTTGAAGCCGGTCAGATCGTCCGCGTGCCGCCCATCGCGCCGGCGCAGGACCCCGACAGGCCGCGCACACCCAAGCCGAAGATCATTTCCGAGCAGGACGCCAAAATCCTGCGCGATGCCGTGCTCTACAAGGATGCCGACGTCCTGGTGATCGACAAGCCGGCCGGCCTCGCCGTCCAGGGTGGCACCGGGCTCGACAAGAATCTCGACGCCATGCTCGACAGCCTGCAGTTCGAGGCGGCGGAACGGCCGCGCCTGGTGCATCGCCTCGACAAGGATACCAGCGGCGTCCTGGTGCTGGCCCGCAACGCCAAGGCGGCGCGAGAGCTGGCCGAGGCTTTCCGGCACAAATCGGCACGCAAGGTCTACTGGGCTGTCGTGGTCGGCATCCCGAAGCCGGATCACGGCACCATCGACGCGCCGCTCTCGAAACAGGCCGGCGGCTACGGCGAGCGGGTTGGTGTCGACGAAGACGAGGGCCGCCATGCGGTCACCCGCTATTCCATGATCGAGCGCGCTGGCAACCGGGCGGCCTGGGTGGCGCTGATGCCGGAAACCGGCCGCACCCACCAGCTCCGCGCCCATTGCATCATCCTCGGCACGCCGATCATGGGCGATGGCAAGTATGGCGGCATTGACTCGCACCTCGCCCGCGAGAACCTGTCTCGCAAGCTGCATCTCCATGCCCGTTCGATCAAGATTCCGCATCCCAGGAAGGGCTGGATCGAGGCGACGGCACCCTTGCCGCCGCATATGCAGGCGACCTGGAAATTCTTCGGCTTCTCCTCCGAGACCGACGGCGATCCCTTCGCCGGCCTCGAGACCAAGAAATGATCGATATCGGGCGCTATCGCCTGGTCGTCTTCGATTGCGACGGCACATTGGTGGACAGCCAGCACAACATCGTCGCCGGCATGATCGCGGCCTGGCGCCGGCACGGCCTGCCCGAGCCGACGCCCGAGCAGATCCGCCGCCAAGTGGGTCTCACCCTGGAGATCGGGGTCGCCCGGGTGCTGGAGAGCGACGACCCGGTCATGATCGCCAACCTGGCCAATGCCTACCGCGAGATCGTCCGCGACCTTCGGAGCCGGGCCGAATTGCACGAGCCCTTGTTCGACGGGATCCGGGAGCTGATCGACGCGCTTAACGCCCCGGAGATCTTCCTCGGCGTGGCGACAGGCAAGAATCTTGTCGGACTGACGCATACCCTGGATGAATTGGGGCTCCGGGACCGATTCCACACCCTGCAGACCCCCGACCATTGCCGGTCCAAGCCGGACCCGCACATGGTCTTGCGCGCCATGGCTGAAACCGCGGTTGCGCCGGAGGAGACCGTGGTGATCGGCGACACCACCTTCGACATCGAAATGGCCCGTTCCGCCGGGGCGACCGCGATCGGGGTCGGCTGGGGCTACCACGCGGTCGAGGAATTGCACGCCGCCGGGGCGGATGCGGTGCTGAAACACCCGTCAGAATTGATCCACCGTTTGCAATCGCTCTCCGCGAACCGGTAAAATCGCCGCCCGAAAGAGCGGAGCGAATTTATGCGGATCAAGCGCCTCCTGACCGGAGCGGCTATCGTGGTGGTGGGCGGTGCGGCCGCCGTTTTCGCCATCCTCCAGTCGGTCGATTTCAACAGCTACAAGGACCTCGTGGCCCAGCAGGTCAAGGCGGCGACCGGGCGCGATCTGGTCTTGGCCGGCGACGTGAAGGTCGCGGTCTCG
>JAYSFH010000279.1:0-5625 GCA_041913405.1 Dongia sp.
CGCATCATGCCGTCAAGCGGAAGCCGTCTCGGCGGGGGCATAAACCCCGGCGAGGAAGTTGGCCTTGGCCTTGGCCCGGCTGAGCTTGCCCGACGAAGTCTGCGGCAGTCCATGCGGCGGCACCAGGACGACGCTTGCCTCGACCGCCATCGACTTTTGCAGCACGGCGGCGACCTCGCGCTGCAGCCTGGCGCGGGCTTCCGGATCGCTGGTGCGGCACTGCACCAGAATCACGATGCGCTCGGCGTCTTCCTCGTCCGGATTCTCGACCGAGATCGCGGCGACGTCGCCGCGGCGCAACTCGGCGACGCCGTCCTCCGCCGCCCATTCCAGGTCCTGCGGCCAGATGTTGCGGCCGTTGAGGATGATAAGGTCCTTGGCCCGGCCGGTGATCACGATCTGCCCGTTCAGCAGATAGCCGCGATCGCCGGTATCCAGCCAGCCCTCCGGCGACAAGGTCTCGCGGGTCAGTTCCGGCTGGTTGTAATAGCCGCGCATGACGCTGGGGCCGCGGAAGAAGATGCGGCCGATCCGGCGCTCCGGCAGCGGGTTTCCCGCCGCGTCGCGCACCTCGATCTCATGGCCGGGAAGAGCGGGGCCGTTGGCGATGAAGCCGCGTGAGTTCGGGCCGGCTTCGGCCGGCTCGGCGCGGTCGCGCTCCAGCGCGTCGCGCGACACGTGATCCAGCGTGTACATGTCCTCGAGCGGCGCGAAGCTCATGGCCAGCGTGGTCTCCGCCATGCCATAGCTCGGGCAGAAGGCGGTCTCACGGAAGCCGAATGGATCGAAGGCATCTGCAAAACGACGGAGCACCGCGGGCTGTACCATGTCGCCGCCGATGCCGGCCGCGCGCCACGAGGAGAGATCGCCCTTGAACTCGGTACCGTCCCGGAGGCGCCGGACGCAGAGGTCGTAGCCGAAGCTTGGACTGTAGGCGAGCGTGCCGCGATATTCGGAGATCAGGTTCAGCCAGGTGAGCGAGCGCCGGGCGAAATCGCGGGTCGTGAGGTAGTCGACCGAGAGCTGATTCAGCATCGGCGACAGCATGAACCCGACCAGCCCCATGTCGTGATAGAAGGGCAGCCAGGACGAGCAGCGATCGCCGCCGCGCACCTGGAGTCCGTGATTGCCGATCCCAAAGGCATTCGCCATCAACACGCTCTGCGGAATGTCGATGCCCTTGGGGAAACGCGTGCTGCCCGAGGAATACTGCAGATAGCTCGGCTCGTTCTTCGCGAAGGGCTTCAGCTCGGCGCCGCCGGTCGGAAGCGCTGCGAAATCGGCGCTGCCGCCGACCAGCTTCAGCGACAGGCCTTCGGCCGCCTCGCGGAGCAGCGGAAGGAGATCGTCGGGCGCCCAGGCGAGCCTGGCGCCGCAACCTTCGATCTGATGCTTGAGCTGCTCGACATAGGCGGCCCGGCCGCCGAGGCTGGTCGGGATCGCGACCGGCACCGGGACCAGTCCGGCATACTGGGTCGCCATGAAAGCGATGCAGAACTCCGGCGTGGTGTCGGCAACCATCACCATGCGCTCGCCGCGCGGGAGGCCCAGGGCGGCCAGGCGCTGGGCGAGCTCACGGGCGCGCTCGCGCAGCTCGCGGAAAGTCAGGACCTGCTTCAGCTCGCCGCGCGCGGTGAAGAAGTTGAATCCGGTGTCGCCGCGGGCCGCGTAATCGAGGCCCTCCCAAAGCGTTTCGAAATCAGCCCGGCGCAGCGCCAGATTGGCGCTGCTCGTGGGCGTTGCCGTCAGTGTCATTGGGACCTTCGGTCGCACCGATGATAATATGCCGCACAAATGGTAGATTGCGGAGGGGCGGCACGGCCCCTAGGATTTGTGTGTGCATAGCAAATGTCCGGTGCGATCTCAAGGCGCGCGAGCGAGCCTGAATCGCGCCTGACCCGAGGGGAGGGGCGCGCCCGAAGCGGCCGAATTGACGAATGAAAACGTCGGATCTGCATCTCGCTGACAGCGGCGGCAACGGGGCGGGCGGTACGCTGCGCAGCCTTTTCGGCCTCGACTGGCTCGGCGCCAAGTCCAAGAAGAAGAGCAAGTTCAAGGCCGGGACTCATCCCTCGGCCGGCGGCCAGCCCGATTCCAAGACCAAGGTCAGCCAGAACGTGGCCGACGTGCTGAAGCTGCTGCGCGCCGACGGCGCGCGCCGCATCGGTGTGTTCGGCGATCGCGGCTTCGCCGACCTGATTGCGGCGCAGGCCGCGGACATGAGCCAGGTCTGGCTCTCCACCGACTTCGTCTCCGACATCCCGGCCGGCGCCCGGCGCTTCTGCCGCGAGGCGCTGAGCGGCCTCGACGCTATCGTGGTCGGCGGCGGCGATATCGGAACCCGCTTTCGCTTCGCCGTGCGCGAAGTCGGCGCGCATGCGCCGACCTTGCCGGTGCACTGGGTCGCCGAGAACTGGGAGTTCTGCGGCGGCACGGCGGCGGTGCCGGTCGAGATCGACGACGTCGACGCGCTGGTCTTCAACCATTTCGAAGAATTCTTCGGCATCAAGGACGACCTGCAGTTCCGCTTCGAGGTGATCGCCGAGAGCGGGATCAAGCGCAGCTATCGCATCCTCGGCCCCAATCAGTCGGTGGCGCTCAACCTCAACGAGCTCGCCGGCGTCGGTGCCGATGGACGGCGCGAGGGTCCGGTCTGCCTGAAGATCTGGGTGGCGCATCCGTTCCTTACTCGCGGCCGGCATTATCGTTTCCGGATCTGCGGCGACGTGTTCTGGAAGGACTCCTTCACGATCATTCACGGCTCGCATCAGTTCTTCAAGAATCCGAACCGACTGCAGGAATTCCGCCTGATCGATTCCGTGGTCCGCGAGCGCGGCCATGTGCTGATCACGGTGCCGAACTACGATCTCGACATGGGGCCGAACGACGGGATCCAGGTCGGCTCGGGCGACGGCAAGCTGCAGCAGCGCCGTTCACGCAAGCGGCCGGTCGAAGTGGTCGATTTCGAGCGCCGGGCGAGCAACGGCAACGGGCGGGAGTATTTCGCCGCCGCCTATCACGGCTATGGCACCTCGTTCTGGTATGCGCTCGAAGAGGGCCTGCCGGGCAAGCAGGGCAGCATCGCCGCCAATCATCTCTGCCGGGTCGGCGTCGATGACCGCAGCGACATCGTCTTCAAACCGGAAGAGCGCGACATCGTGGAGAAGGCGATCGCCGCCGGCTTCCTGATCAATCCGGTCGCGCTGCCGGTCCGCTGGGGCCAGGACGACTTGAGCTTCGGCTTCAATTTTGATGCCTCGAACCCGCCCTTCGCCGACTACCTGGTCCGCTTCTTCGACAAGGCGGGCAAGTCGCTCGGCGATTATGCCTATCACAAGGACTTCATCGGCGCGGCCCTGATCGAGGACGTGGTGCGCAAGTGGAATGGCGCCGATGCCGCCAATGTCACGACCGCGCTGGTGGCGCCGGATCACCTGAAGATCGGTCTCGCGCCGCAGCGCCTGGTGACCACCTCCGACATGCTGGTCCGGCACCTGAAGACCGGCGACCAGGACTACACCGAGTTCCAGAACTCCTGGCGCAATCTCGGCGCGATCGTGCCGACCCTGCCGCATTGGCTGCATCCCTCGATCGGCGTGATCGGCCGCACCAACGTGATCGGCCGGGTCCGCACCAAGGGCGGCTACCGCACCGGCGTCTATGTCGTGAACGCCAGCGGCAACCTCGCCTATGACATGCCGGCCGAGGTCGAGATCAGCGCCATCAACAATGCCGGGCGCCGGTTGTCGCATTACCTGACCCTGCCGGCCTTCGGTTCCGAGGTGGTTTGGCTGGACGACGTGCTGCCGGATCTCGCGCGGCATCTGGGGCCGAGCGGCATCGCCACGCTGCAGGTGAAGTCGGCGGATGCGGACCTCAACGCCCATGTGATCGGAGTCTCGCCGCAGGGCGCTATTGGCCTGCAGCATCTTTGGGGTTACTGATCGCGGGATGGGCGATCTCAGTGAAGACTTCCGGCGCCGTATGGCGCCGGTTTCGTTAAGGCTGTGGCCCGGGCTGGGCAATCCGGCCTGGAACTCGGTCGGCGCCGCGCGCCTGTTCGGCGACGGGCTCAAGGTTGTGGTGGACCCCGCGCGGGTACTCAAGAAGATCGACGCGGAAGCCGCCAGCCGGCTGCGCGGCAGGTTCCTGGTGGATGGGCTGGATGCCCTGCCGGCGTCGCCGGTCGCAGCGCTCTACACCCATCGCGACATGGAGGATATCGCGCGGTATGGTGCCGACTGGCGGGCGACTCGGCTGGGCCAGTGGCTGCTGGCCTGCCTCGCCGCCGGGCGACCGCCCTTCGTTCGGGGCCGCTTCATCACCAACGAAGCCGAGATCGAGGCCTATTATCGCGGCTATTTGACGATGTTCGAGAGCATGCGCGACCACGGCTATCGCTATGAAGGCGACGATCATATGTGCTTCGGCCTCGGGGCCGAGGGCCGCTTCGTGCTGGTCCGTCGCGGCACGCATCGCCTGGCGGCAGCGCATATCCTCGGCTTGAAGCAGGTGACGGGCCTGGTGACCAAGATCGATCGCCGTTTCGCCGAAGCCGCGGTGCGCCAAGCGCCCCACCTCCCGGTCGTCCAGGCGATCCGCAAGGGCGCCGAAGACGCGGCGGCGGCATGAAGAACGCCTTCCGCATCTTCTTCTACAAGGGCTGGAAGCGGGAGCTGATGATCATCGGCATCGTGCTGCTGACCGGTGCGGTCGAGGGCATCGGCATCGCCAGCCTCTGGCCGCTGCTCGGCCAGATCTCCGGCGGCACCGCCGAAACCACCCATTCCATGGGCAATGCGATCGTCGTCGCGCTGAACTATCTGGGCCTGCCGCTCACGGTCGAAGTCCTGCTGGGCGTGATCGCCGTCGTGTCGCTGCTGCGCTTTGCCTTGACCGTGACCGCGACCAACTTCATCGGCCGGTCGGTGGCGCAGGTCGCAACCGGCCTGCGGCTGCGGTTGATCAACGCCGCGGTTCGCGCCCGCTGGTCCTATTTCACCACCCAACCCAATGCCCGCTTCACCACCGCGATCGGCTCCGACGGCACGCGCGCCGCGCAGGCCTATCGTTCCGCCGGCAACGTGATCGCCTTTTCGGCGAAGACGCTGGTCTATCTCGGCATGGCCTTCTGGGTGTCCTGGCAATTCTTCCTGGCCGGGATCGCGGTCGTGGCGCTGCTCTGGCTTGCGGTCGGCGGCTTCATGAAGCAGGCGCGCACGGCGGGACGCGGCAAGAGCAAGCAGACCCTCGCGCTCAACAAGGGCATCACCGACGCGCTGACCAACATCAAGGCGCTGAAGGCGATGAACCGCCACGGCTTCATCGCGCAGGCGTTCCGGCGCAACGTGCAGGCCCTGCGCGACGCGCTCGAGGCCGAGACTTACAGCGAAGCCATGGTGCGCGCGATCCAGGAGCCGATCCTGATCCTGTTCCTGATGGGCGGCATCTACGCCCAGCACACCCTGTTCGGGATGTCGATCCAGCAGATCCTGGGCTCGATCATGGTGCTGTTCCTGCTCTCGCGGGCGATCGGCGACGTGCGCGGCGCCATGCAGCGGACGATGGTGGAATCGCCGGCCTTCTGGTCGTTGACCCGCCTGATCGAGGAGACCGAGGCCGAAG
>JAYSFH010000280.1:0-2472 GCA_041913405.1 Dongia sp.
TGACGATCAGCCAATCCAGCATGCGCACGATGTCGGTCGGCACGGCTGCCGCCGGGGCGACGTTCAGCATCACGCGGGAGCCGCGGGCCTTGGCGCGGCGCACCAGGGTCCAGTTCTCCTCGAGCGGCACTTCCATCTGCAGCAGCACCATCGTCTCCGGCGTCAGCAGGTGGTCCGGGACCTGGTCGGCGCGGGCATTGCTGTTGGCGCCGGCGGCGACGACGATGATGTTCTCGCCGCCCTTTTCCACGCAGATCGCAGCGAGGCCGGTCGGCTTCTCGTCCTTGGCGACCAGCGAGAGATCGACATCCTGCAGGTTGAGGTCGTTGAGCGCGATGGCGGAGAGATCGTCGGTGCCGACCCTGCCCACCATCCGCACCTGGGCGCCGGCGCGCGCCGCCGCCAGCGCCTGGTTGGCGCCCTTGCCGCCCGCCGCGAAGCTGTAGCCGGGACCGATCACCGTCTCGCCACGGTTCGGCAGGCGGTCGACCGGGATCAAGAGATCCACATTCAACGAGCCGAACACGACGATCATGATCCCCTCCCCCGGGCCTTTTCTATTTCCAGCGCAGTTCCAACCGCCGCGCTTGGTCCATCGCCGGCAGGGTGACGGCACCCCGGGCCACGGCGACTTCGTGCCCGTCGAACTTAGCCGACCGGAGTCCCCCTGTCGCCTGGGCCGAAAGCACCATTGTGCCACCGCCCCGTGTGTCGAGGTCAATCCCGTCCGTCTTGATCTCGATCTGCGTCAGCCGGGTCGCGATATCAGTGCGCAGCACCGGCTGTGCATCCAGCATGAGCGTCAGCCAACCGCCCTGCGACACCAGCTCGGTCCGGCGGCCGAAGGCAAGCAGCGGGCCGAGCCGCCAATCCCCTTCGGCCCGGTCCGGACGGGGATTGATCTCCCAGCCATCCCAGGGTGTCACATCGATGATTTCATTGATCCCGATCAGCGGCATCAGGCCGCCCCAGCCGTAGAAGAGGTCGGTATCGATCTGGTCGTCGGCCTGGCCGGTCTCGGCGCTGAAATTCTCCGGCATCTGGCGTTTGGCCCAGGCGGCGGCGAACAGCTTGACGCTGTCCGCGGCCAGCGCCGTCGCCTGCTCCCGGTATCCGCAGCGCTTCAACCCGCCGTAGGTCAGGTAGTTGAGCGGCGGCCAGATCCGGCCGCGCCAATACACATTGTCATGATAGGCCGGGTCGTCCCGGGTCACCGAAGGCAGGCGATGCGCGCCGCCGAAGGCGCGCGGATCATCGAGCCATTGCAGCAAGCGCGCTTGCTGCGCTTCCGTCGCCGCCCCGGCCAGCATCGGATAGAAGCTGGTGGGCGCCAGGCTGCGGATGAAATTGCCGTTCCAGCGCCGGTTCGCGAAGATTCCGCGCGCCGGATCCCAAAGCCGCTCCTCTATCCGCCGGCGCAAGGCGGCGGCGCGGGATTCCAGATGCTCGGCCGTCTTGGCATCGCCGCGCCGCCGAGCAAAGCGCGCGAGCATCTCGCCGTCGAGGGCGATCAAGCTGTTCAAGCCGACATCGGCCTGGTCGAGGCAGCCGCTGTTCGGGTCGTATTGCGCCTCGTCGTGGATCGGCGAGTTGTCCATGCTGGACTCATTCTTGGCGCCGAGCTTGGTGCGCATGTAGAGCCCGTCGCCGACCGGCGAGGTGCCCCAGGCCATCAATTCGTCGTGGTTGCCGTCGCGGTGCGTGAACCACCAGTCGTGATTGACCAGCAGCCGGTCATAGGCGAGGTCGATGAGGCTGTCGTCGCCGGTATGCTGCCAGATCTTCCACAGGATGAAGCTGCAGATCGGCGGCTGCGAGCGGTCGATCCAGCGGTCGTTGCCGGTGATGAGACAGGCGAAATTCCCCTCCGGCGTCTCGGTCGCCAGCACCGCCTTGATGCAATCGCGCGCCAGGGCCGGATCGAACAGCGCGCTCATCAGGGCGTGGTAGAAGAGATCGTCCAGCCAGACGCCGAAGCCGCCGAACTTCTGCGCGACCCAGTTGCGGCTCAGCGACATGTAGCGCCGCTTGTTGATCGCATCGAAGACCGTGTTCCAGCCCACCAGATCGCGCAAGGCGTCGAGCGGTGCCGCGTCGAATCCGATCTGCCGCGGCTCCAGCGCCGGTGCCGTCGCTGGTGCCGGATGCCCGACATCGACCTTGAAGCTGAAGCGCGGCATCTCCTCGAGATTGTAGCGCAGCACCGCGACCTCGCCCTCGGTGCCGCGCGAGGCCAAATAGAAATAGCCGTGCGTCTTCAGTTCCTGCTCGAGCGCGGCGATCGATTCATGGAACGTCACCATCAGCGGCGCGGCATCACCCTCGACCGTGATGGCGATGCCGCCGGAATGGGCGGTGAGCTTGCCGCTCTCCGGATCGTAGCGCCAGCCGGCGAGATTGCCGTCATGGCCGGGATCGAGCCGCAGCACCAGCATAACCCAGAAGCGCAGGCCCCATTCGCCGAACCGGGTG
>JAYSFH010000280.1:2482-3630 GCA_041913405.1 Dongia sp.
CCCGCGCAGTTGGGTCGGGCTCGGCTTCTCGTAGTGCCAGTCGAGCTCGGTGCCCGAGAGCGCCAGGTGCAGCTTGACCGACGACCCGTCGATCTCGCGTTCACCCAGGGAAAGGCCCTTCGCCGTGGCCGGGAAGGTCGTGAAGGTGCCGGTGCTGGCGGCATAGGCACAGGGCGTCACGGTGAGGCCCAGCGGCAGATAGGTCATTTGCGCCGGATAGACGCTGTCCCAGGTATTCCAATGGAACTCGGGGGCCGATGTTATTTCCACGCCGCTCCCAACTCCGCATGATTCATGACGACAACTTGCGGCGCGAAATGCGGCGCGATGACGTCGAGGGTCGCCCGGTGCGCTTCCGGAACGCCGCTGGTCAGTGCATCGCGCGCCAGCACGACGAAATAGCCGAGATCGACCGCATCCAGGGCGGTCGCCCAGACGCAGACATCGGTCTCGACACCGGACAGAATGAGCGTATCGATGCCGGCCGCCCGCAGCGCCGCGCCGAATTTCTCGTTCCCGAAAGCGGAGAAGGTGCTCTTGTCGAAGATCGCGGCCTTGCCGGCGAGGGTGCGATGCTCGAGCAGCAGATCGACATAGTCGGCGCCGCCGCCTTCCAGGGTCGCGCTTGGCCATTGCTCATAGTATTTCCGCCAGGCGCCCGGCGCCGCGGCGGCATTCTGCGCCGGCACGAAGCGGGTCCAGAAGGTGCGGCCGGGCTTATGCTCCGCTAGCCAGGTGACTTCCGGGCGGATGCGGCCGATATCCTTCACCGCCCAGTCGGGGTGGTCGGCGAACAGTCGCTGCATGTCGATGACGATGTGCATGGCGCGCGCGAGATCCGGCATCCCAGTCCCCATCCAGCCCTCACCCGCTCGACTTCGACTCAGGGTGCGACCGGCACATTATGCTCCGGCGCCCAGTGCAAGGTCACCTTGTCATCGATCTCGTGGCGGCGCGGCGCGCTGTTCTGCTGGAACACTGACACCATCTGGTCGCCGACCTGCACGCGATAGGTCGTGCTGCTGCCGGAGAAGACGGCACCGACCACCTTCCCGGCCAGCCGGTTGACGCCGATCGCGCTCCCCGGCTCGATGCCGATCTTTTCCGGCCGCACCGCCAGCAGCGCCGCATCGCCGGCGCGGTAGCCG
>JAYSFH010000280.1:3640-5553 GCA_041913405.1 Dongia sp.
GAGACCAGCAAGACGCACCAGCGCATCCTCGTCACCGGCGGTGACGGTTTTCTCGGCCGCAGCCTGGTCGCCGCGCTGGCCGCGCAGGGCCACTATGTGGTCGCGCAGGACGTGCGCGAGGTGCCGGCACAGCGCCGCATCGCCGGCGCGGTAGCCGTCGGCTGGTGCCAGCGCCTGCCCGCCGAGATTGAGGTCGATCCGCGCCTCATTGCCGGAGATGGAAGCGACCCTGCCCTCCAGGAAATTGGCGACGCCGAGGAAGCCGGCGGCAAAGCGGTTGATCGGATGCTCATAGACCTCGAGCGGCGGCCCGAGCTGCACGATCTGACCCTGATTCATGATGGCGATGCGGTCGCAGAGCGTCATCGCCTCTTCCTGGTCATGGGTGACGAAGATCGTGGTGATCCCGACCTCGCGCTGCATCCGTCGCAGCTCCACCTGCACTTTCGGCCGCGTCACCAGGGCGCGCGCCAGGGCGACACGCTGCTGCTGCCCGCCGGAAAGCTGCTTGGGCTTGCGCTCCTGCAGTCCGGCGAGGCGGACCAGGCCCAGGATCTCATCGACCCGCGCCTTGATATCGCCCGCCGGCATCTTCCGGACCGAGAGGCCGAAGGCGACGTTGTCGAACACCGTCATATGCGGGAACAGGGCATAGTTCTGGAACACCATGCCGATGTCGCGCCTGTGCACCGGCACCGGGCGGATGTCCTCGCCGTCCAGCAATACCTGGCCGTGGTCGAGATCGATGAAGCCGGCGATCGCGCGCAGCAGGGTGGTCTTGCCGCTGCCAGAGGGGCCAAGCAAGCCGAACAGCTCGCCCTCCTTGAACTTCAGCGACACCTCATCCAGCGCGGCGACGGTGCCGTAGCGCTTGGTGCAGCCGACGACTTCGACCGTGCTCATCGCTCCCCGCCGAACTTGTAGAAGCGTGCGGTGATCAGCATGACGCTCATGGAAACCACGATGATGATGGTGGAAATGGCATTGATCTCCGGCGTGAAGCCCTTGCGGATCGAGGTGTAGATCTCGACCGGCAATGTGGTGACGCCGGGCGGCGCCAGGAAATAGGAGATCACGAACTGGTCGAAGGAAGTGGCGAAGGCGAACAAAGCCGCCGCCACCACGCCGGGCGCGATGATCGGCGCCGAAACCCGCCAGAAGGTCTGCCAGGGCGTGGCGCCGAGGGTCGCCGCCGCCTCCTCCACCGATTTCGGGAAATCCGCCAGGCGCGCGCCCACCACGATGATCACGTAGGGCAGGGACAAGGCGACATGCCCGAGCAGGATCGCGTGCAGCCCGCGCGGCTTCAGGCCGATGGCGGGGAAGGTCCAGTAGAAGAACACCAGCATCGCCGTGGCGCTCACCCGCCCGGGCAAGGTGATAGGCGGCAGCAGCCGGAGTTGCAACAGGTTCCGGCCGCGGAACTGGTAGCGTGAGAAGGCGAGCGCCGCCGCGGTGCCGAGCGCGGTCGCGACCACCGTGTTCACCAGGGCAATCACCACGCTGTTGCGCCCGGCATCGAGCAGCCGGTCGTTCTCGGCCAGCGCCTTGAACCAGACCAGATCGAACTCGAAGGGCATCTGATAGAGCGGCGAGCGGTTGAAGGCGAGCAGCGCCATCACCAGGATCGGCACATAGAGAAACAGCAGGACCAGCGCCAGATAGGTCTTGGCTATGCCACCGCCGATGTCGAGCTTGCGATTCATCCCCAAACCCCGCGCCGCTTCAGGATCGGGTAGAGCACGGCGAAGATCACCAGCACGATCGCCAGCATGGTGAAGGAGAGCGCGGCACCGAGCGGCCAGTTCGCGGTTACGGTGAACTGCTCCTCGATGTTCATGCCGAGCGTCGCGCCCTTGGCGCCGCCGAGGATGCGCGGCTCCATGAAAGATCCGATCACCGGCACGAAGATC
>JAYSFH010000281.1:0-5542 GCA_041913405.1 Dongia sp.
GATGCATCTGGCGATCGAGGTGCCGGATGCGCGCTACGAGGTGTTCGACGCGATCGGCGCGCCCTCGATCTGCGCCGACTGCGCCTTCCACGCCTGGTTCCTGCTCGGGCCCGAAGTCATCGACTGGCGCGGTCTCGATCTTTCGAAACAGCCGGTGCGGGCCTGGAAGCAGGACGCTGTCGTTGCCGAGGGCAGCGGCGCCAATGCGCTGGGCGATCCACGGATCGCGCTCACCTGGCTCGCCAACCATTTGAACCAGCGCGACCTCGGCTTGAAGGCGGGCGAGATCATCACCACCGGCACCTGCGTGAAGCCGGTCGATGTGATGGCCGGCGACACGGTGGTCATGGATTTCTTCGCGCTCGGCAGGATGAGCGCGGGGTTTGATTGATTGTGACGGCTCTTTCATCGAAACGCGAAATTTCTGTCACGTTCCGGCGGGATGGTGCGGCCCGCCTGAACCCCTCCCGGAGTCTGCCATGAAGATTCGCATCACCGAGACTCTCTCCCGCCGCCGTTTCCTGACCGGCACCGCCGCCATCGGCGCCGCGACGCTCACCGGCATCGCCACGCCGCGCATCAGCCGCGCCGCAGCAAGGCCGCTGATCACCCATGGCATCCAGTCCGGCGATGTCGGCGCCGATCGCGCGGTGCTCTGGTCGCGGGCCGACCGCCCGGCCAATGCGGTGTTCGAATGGTCGACCACCGAGAGCTTCAAGAACATCCGCAGGCTGCCGAAGCTCGCGGCGCTGCCGGAGACCGATTACACCGTGAAGCTGCTCGCGACCGATCTGCCGTCCAACCAGGACATCTTCTATCGCGTGCGATTCCAGGATCTCTCCGACCCCACGGTGGAAAGCGAGCCGCTGACCGGCCATTTCCGCACCGCGCCGACCGAACTCCGCGATGTTTCCTTCACCTGGTCCGGCGATACATGCGGCCAGGGCTGGGGCATCGACGAGTCCCGCGGCGGGATGAAGGCCTATTCGACGATGCTGAAACACCAGCCGGATTTCTTCCTGCATTCCGGCGACAACGTCTATGCCGACGGCGCGCTGTTGCCCGAGGTGAAGCTGCCCGACGGCACTATGTGGAAGAACCTGGTCACGCCGGAGAAATCAAAGCCGGCCGAGACGCTCGACGAGTTCCGCGGCCAATATAAGTACAACTTCATGGACAAGAACGTGCTGGCACTTTATGCCGCCGTTCCGGTGCTCTCCCAATGGGACGACCATGAGGTCACCAACAACTGGTCGGATTCCAAAGTGTTGGTCGAGCCCTATACCGAGAAGTCGATCGCGCTGCTGGCGGCGCGCGCCGCCCAGGCCTTCCACGAATACATGCCAATCGCGGCTTATCCGCAGGAGCCGAAGCGGGTCTATCGCAAGATCGCCTATGGCCCGCTGCTCGACGTCTTCATGATCGACATGCGGACCTATCGCGATCCCAATGGCGACAATCTCGAGACCGAAGCCAGCAAGGCGGTCTTCCTCGGCGCCGAGCAGCTGGCCTGGCTGAAGGGCGAGCTGGTCTCGTCGAAGGCGGTCTGGAAGGTGATCGCCGCCGACATGCCGCTCTCGCTGGTGGTCTGGAACAACGCCAAGGACAAGAAGGGCTTCGAGGCGGTCTCCAACAACGACGGCGGCAAGCCGCTCGGCCGCGAGCTGGAATTCGCCGACCTGCTGCGCTTCATCAAGGCGGCGAATGTGCAGAACACGGTCTGGCTGACCGCCGACGTGCATTACACCGCCGCGCATTACTACGATCCCAACAAGGCCGCGTTCCAGGACTTCAACCCGTTCTGGGAATTCGTCTCCGGCCCGATCCATGCCGGCACCTTCGGCCCGAATGACCTGGACATGACCTTCGGCCCTGAGGTGAAATACGTGAAGGCGCCGGACGCCGGCAAGGTGAACCTCAGCCCGGCCGAGGGCATGCAGTTCTTCGGCCATGTCGCGATCAAGGCCGACACCGGCGTCATGACGGTGACGCTGCGGGACACCGCGGACACGGCGCTGTGGTCGACGGATCTGGAGCCGGCGCGCGGCTCATAGGCCTCAAGCTGCGGCGAGGCTGCGTGCGACCGCGCAGAGTTAAAGCCGGACGATTTCCCCGGTCCGCACCGAACGATCCGCCGCCAGCGCGATGCGCAGGCTGCGGATCGCATCCGCCATGTGATCGGAAAGATCGACGTTCTCGCGGATCGCCTTCAGCAGATAGCGCTGCTCGCGTTCGCAGAGTGCGTCGTGGTCCGGCTCGTCCTGGGTGTCGAAGGTCTCGTCCTTGCGGGCGAGGTTGCCGGCGGCGTCGAGTGCGGCGTGGTGCAGCAGGATGCGGTTGGTCTTGGTGTGGGTGTTGATGTCGGCGGACTTGGTGTCCTTGTTGCCTTCGTCGGCGACGACAATGCTGACGCTGCCCTTCGGCCCGATCACGTCCTTCACGAAGAAGGCGGTCTCGCTCATCATCGGGCCCCAACCGGCCTCGTACCAGCCGACCGAGCCGTCGTCGAAGGCGACCTGCAGCATGCCGTAGTTGTACATGCCGTTCGGCATGTCTACGTTCGCCATCCCGTCGGTCAATCGCGCACCGAGCGCGTGAACGTGCACCGCCTTGGCCCGGGTGATCTGGCACATGACGTCGAGATAATGGACGCCGCAATCGACGATTGGCGAGAGGCTCTGCAGCAGCTTCTTGTGGTCTTCCCACTGCTTGCCGCTGCTCTGCTGGTTGAGGTTCATGCGGAAGACCAGCGGCGACCCCAGGGTCTTCGCGAGCTCGATGAACTTGATCCAGGAGGGGTGGTGGCGGAGGATGTAGCCGATCACCAGCTTCTTCCCCGTGCGCTGCGCGGCCGCGACCACGCGTTCGGCATCCGCCACGGTGTCGGCCAGCGGCTTCTCGACGAAGACATGCGCCCCCGCCTCCATCGCCGCGATCGCATATTCGGCATGGCTTTCGGACCAGGTGCTGATCGAGACCACGTCGGGCTTCACCGCCTTCAACGCCGCGCCGTAATCGGCGAAGCGCTGCGCCTTCGCGAGCTCCGGCGGCAGGTTGCGCTCGGCGATGCGGCGCTCGCAGAGTGCGGCCACCTCGTATCCGTCGATCCGCGCATAGGCCTTGGCATGGGACATGCCCATGTTGCCCAGCCCGACGCAGAGGACCCGCAGCTTGCCGCTCATCGCATTACCTCTCGTCTTGTCGCGACCCTGAGATCCAGGTCGACTTCACATGAAAGTCGGCATCCAGCAGCACCAGGTCGGCGCGATAGCCGGTCTCGATCCGCCCCAGCTCGCCGTCCAGCCGCAGGAAGGTCGCCGGATTGAGCGACGCCATCTGCAGCGCGGCCTCCACCGGGACGCCGAGATGTTTGACCGTGTTGCGCACGGCGCTCGCCATGTCGAGATCGGAGCCAGCCAGCGTGCCGGCATCGTTCACCAGCGCGCCGTCGATCCGCTTGATCTTCTCGCCCAAGAGCTCGAAGTGGTCTTCGCTGCTGCCGACCGAGGGCATCGCATCGGTCACCAGCATCATCCGCTCGGTGCCGCGCGCCGCCAGGGCGACGCGCAGCGAAACCGCCGAGACATGGTGCAGATCGACGATCAGCCCGCACCAGAGCCGCTTGTCCTCGAGCGCCGCGCCGACCGGGCCGGGCTCGCGGCCCATCATCGGCGGCATGGCGTTGAAGAGATGGGTGATGCCGCTGAGGCCCGAGCCTTGCGCCTTGCGGATGGTCTCGAGGTCGGCCTTGGTATGGCCGGCGGCGACGATGATACCGGACTGGGCGAGCTTGGCGATGGTCGCGGGCTCGGTCTTTTCCGGCGCCAGGGTCACCAGCACGCGGCCGCCGGCCGGCAGGTCGATCATCGCGATGTCCTGTTCGCCGATCGGGCGCATCAGGTCGGCGCGGTGGATGCCCTTGCGCTCCGGGTTGAGGAACGGGCCTTCGAGATGGATGCCGAGCACGCCAGGGGTGCGCGCCTGCATCGCGGCATCGGCGGCCTTGATCGCCTCGGCCATGCTGGCCGGCGTGTCGGTGATGAAGGTCGGCAGATATCCGGTGGTGCCGAAGCGCCGGTGCGCGGCCCCGATCGCGGCGATGCCGGCGATGGTGCGAGTCTCGTTGAACAGCACGCCGCCGCCGCCGTTCACCTGAACGTCGATGAAGCCCGGCGCCAGCAGGCCGGCGATGGCCTGCTTCTCGACGCCCTTCGGGAGCTTCGCATCGGGCATCACGCCGGCGATCCTGCCCGCCTCGATCAGCACGGCTTGCCCGTCGCGGAGGCGCGTGCCGTCGAACAGGGTGGCGCCGATCAGTGCGGTCACCATTACTGGGTCTCCGTCACTTTTTTCAGATGCGGTGGCCGGTCGGGGTCGCGGCCATGCGCCCAGGCGAGGCGCTCGGCCAGAAGGTAGAAGCTCTGGATCAGCAGGATCGGCGCCGAGAACGGGTTGGATTCCGGCAGGCTCGGCAGGGCGATCGCGCCGGTCGCCCCATTCGGACGATCGTCGGCGCCGGCGCCGGCCGCGATCACCGGCACGCCGCGCGAGGCGAGTCCGCGCAAGATCTTCAGCACACCGCTCTCCGATTTGTCCGGTTGCAGGAAGGCCATGACCGGAAAGTCCTGCCCCGGCAAGGCCAGCGGCCCGTGCATCAGCTCGGCCGCGCTCATCGCCTCCGCATGCAGGCCGCAGATCTCCTTCAGCTTCAGCGCCGCCTCTTGCGCGACGCCGAAGCCGGGACCGCGGCCGATCACGAAGAGATTCCGTGCGCTGTTCAGCACCGGCTCCGCCGCCGACCAGTCGTACTGGGTGGCCAGCGACAATTCCTCCGGCAATCGATCGACCGCCGCATGCAGCAAGGGATCGCCCGACCAATGCGCGACGATCTGCAGGATCGAGGCGAGCGAGGCGATGTAGGACTTGGTCGCCGCGACGCTGCGCTCCGGGCCGGCGAGCAGCGGCAGCACGATCTCGGCCTTCTGCGCCAGCGGCGATTCCGTGTCGTTCACCAGCGCCACCGTGATGGCTCCGGCGCCACGCGCCGCGTCGGTCAGCGAGAGCAGATCCGGGCTGCGCCCCGATTGCGAGATGGTGAGGCAGAGTGCCCCTTGCATGCGCGGCGCGCCGCCGAAGACCGAGCTGACCGAGGGCCCGACCGAGGCGGTCACCAGGCCCTGGTGGATCTCCAGCAGGTATTTCGCGTAGGTGCCGGCATTGTCCGAGCTGCCGCGCGCGCAGGTCACCGCGAAAGGCGGCGGCGCGGCGCGCAGGCGCCTGGCGAGGTCGGCGCAGCGCCCGGCATTGGCGGCGAGCATCTTCGCCACCACCTGCGGCGCTTCCAGCGCCTCGCTGCGCATCAGGCTTCCGTTTCCAGATCCCATTCTATTCCTGCTCGGTACTCGGTGATCCCAGGCTCAATTCGGCGACGAAATCATAGGCGTCGCCACGGTAGTAGGCGGAGGTGAACTCGACGGCGACCCCGTCCGGGTCGAAGGAGCGGCGCTCGATATCGAGCGCCGCGGTGCCGTCCGGCACCTGC
>JAYSFH010000282.1:0-5488 GCA_041913405.1 Dongia sp.
CGCGCTCAGCGAGAAGCTGGAGCTGCGGATCTGGCGCGACGGCAAGGAGCATTTCATGCGCTTCCGCCACGGCGATGCCGAAGCGCCTCTCAGCGTCGTCGGCGACGCGCCGGAAGGCAAGCGCGGCACCGAGGTCACCTTCCTCGCCTCGAAGGAGACCTTCACCAAGACCGACTACGACTACGCGACCCTGGAGCATCGGCTGCGCGAGCTCGCCTTCCTGAACTCCGGCGTGCGCCTGATCCTGACCGATGCCCGCGCGGTCGAGCCGAAGTCGGTGGAGCTGCATTACGAAGGCGGCATCGAGGCCTTCGTGCGCTATCTGGACCGCTCGAAGAACGCGCTGCATCAGCCGCCGGTGGTCATGCAGGCCGAGCGCGACGGCATCACCGTAGAATGCGCGCTGGAATGGACCGACAGCTACCACGAGACCATGCTGTGCTTCACCAATAACATCCCGCAGCGGGATGGCGGCACGCATCTCGCCGGCTTCCGCGCGGCGCTGACGCGCCAGATCAACAAATATGCGGAAGACAGCGGCATCGCCAAGAAGGAGAAGGTCGCGCTGACCGGCGACGACGCGCGCGAGGGTCTCACCTGCGTGCTCTCGGTCAAGGTGCCGGACCCGAAATTCTCGTCCCAGACCAAGGACAAGCTGGTCTCCTCCGAGGTCCGTCCGGTGGTCGAGAGCGTCTTGAACGACAAGCTCGGCCAGTGGCTGGAAGAGCATCCGGCCGATGCCAAGCGTATCGTCGGCAAGGTGGTGGAAGCCGCCGCCGCGCGCGAAGCCGCGCGCAAGGCCCGCGAGTTGACCCGCCGCAAGGGCGCGCTCGACATCTCCTCACTGCCCGGCAAACTCGCCGACTGCCAGGAGCGCGACCCCGCCCTCTCCGAAATCTTCATCGTCGAGGGTGACAGCGCCGGCGGCTCCGCGAAGCAGGGCCGCAACCGCAAGGCCCAGGCGATCCTTCCCTTGCGCGGTAAGATCCTGAACGTCGAGCGCGCGCGTTTCGACAAGATGCTCTCCTCGGCCGAGATCGGCACCCTGATCGCGGCACTCGGCACCGGGATCGGCAGCGAGGAGTTCGACATCTCCAAGGCTCGCTATCACAAGATCATCATCATGACGGACGCCGACGTCGACGGCTCGCATATCCGCACGCTGCTGCTGACCTTCTTCTATCGGCAGATGCCGGAGATCATCGAGAAGGGCTATCTCTACATCGCCCAGCCGCCGCTCTACCGCGCGGTCAAGGGCAAGTCGCAGCGCTACCTCAAGAACGAGCGCGCGCTCGAGGACTACCTCATCACCGCCGGCCTCGAAGGCGCGGTGCTGCAGCTGGGCAACGGCCAGCAACTGGGCCTCGCCGATCTCCGCCGCGTGGTCGACCAAGCGGCGCAGGCCGTGCACCTGATGCAGCCGGTGATCCGCAAGGTGGGCTCCGGCGCCGTCGTCGAACAGGCCGCGATCATGGGCGCGCTCAATCCGAAGGCCGCCAAGGATCCCGCCGTCGCCGACGCCATCGCCAAGCGGCTCGATACGATCTCGCCGCCGGGTGAGCAGGGCTGGACCGGCCTCGCCGACCAGGACGGCGGCTTGGGCTTCCAGCGCCGGCTGCGCGGCGTGCTCAACCACCATCTGATCGATTCCATCCTGATCCGCTCGGCGGAATGCCATCGCCTCGACCAGCTGAAGGCCGAGCTCGCGGAGGTCTACAGCACGCCGGCGAAGCTGACGCTGAAGGACCGCGAGGTCACCATCGCCGGCCCGATCGGGCTGATGGACGCCGTTACCGAGGCCGGCAAGAAGGGTGTCGCGATCAACCGCTACAAGGGCCTGGGCGAGATGAACCCGGATCAGCTCTGGGAGACCACGCTCGATCCTGAAGTGCGCAGCCTGTTGCAGGTCAAGGTCTCCCACGCCGACGAGGCGGAGGAGATCTTCTCGACGCTGATGGGCGACGTGGTCGAGCCGCGCCGCGAGTTCATCCAGGACAACGCGCTCAACGTCGCCAACCTGGACGTCTAACCAGCGCTTCAGGCGGCGCCGCGGCTCTTCCGCGTCATCGTCGCGACGCCCATGTAGGCGCCGGACTGGGCGCGGCCCTCGAAGCGATCGGGTGCGCTGCGGGTGAGCCGCAGCACGTCCGGCTTGTTGCCGACGCTGCTGACCGTCGCGCGGATGACAATCTTGTCGCCGTCGAGTTCGATATCGCAGCTTTCCGAGAAATTGAGCTCGCCGGAACCGAGCAGGTGGCCCTCGAACTCGCCGTCGCCGTTCTTCTGCTCGATAACCAGCGTGACCTGGGTGTTGCCCCACCACTTGCCGGTGATGCCGACCGTGCCGCGGGCGACGACGTCGAACGCGTCGCCGACGCGCAGTTCACCTGAATCCGCGGGAGCGGGCGCCGGCAGTGCGGCGGCCTGTTCGACCTGAGCCGGTGCGACGGCCTTCTCCGCAGGCTTTGCAGACGCGGTGGTGAAAGCCGCGGGCGCTTGCGCTGCGGGCTTGACCGCAGCGGGCGCCGGTTGCGCCGCCGCCACGGGTTGCGGCGCCGGGGCCGGTTGCAGGCTCGCCAGCAGCTTCTTCGCCTTGGCGTCGAAGGCGCTGCCCGGATGCTGCTTCACGAAGCTCTCGACCGCTTCGACCGTTGCGGCTTTCTTCGCCGCCTGCCAGGCGGCGATCGCGTCGGCATCCGCCGGCTGCAGCAGGCTCGCGCTGATATAGCCCGTCTCGCTGCCGACCTTCGCGCGATACCAGTCCTTGCCTTCGACCTTGCCGGTGACGGTGACCGCGTCATCCTCCTTGAGGCGCGCGATCACCTTGGCGTCGGTGCCCGGCTCCGCACGCACGTTGGCGGACTGGCGCGCGACGAAGGTCTCGTCCATCTCCTGGATCTTCGGCGGTGCGGGCGGGGTCGGCGCCGGTACCGCGACCATCGCCGCTTCGGCCTTCGCCAACTTCTCGATCTCGGCGATCCTGGCCTGCGCGAGATCGACGAAATGGCCCTGCGGATACTTCTTCAGATAGGCCTCGAAGCCTTCTTTCTCGGCCGCATCCTTCACCGAGTTCCAATAGGTCAGCTCGATGTCGGCGCTGAGGTCCGGCGAGCGATCCTGCGCCGGGGCGGCGACCGTCTCCGCGACCGCCGCGGCAGCCGCATCCGGCTTGGCGCCGAGCTGCTTCACCCGGATCTTGGCGAGACCGGCGAAGTCGCCGTTCGGATATTTCTCAAGATAGGCCTGGAAGTCGTCCGGCGACTTGCTGTCCTTGATCGCTTCCCAGAAGGTGAGCTCGATGGTCTTGGGATCGACGCCGGCGGTGACGAAGGGCATCGGCTGGACGACTTCCTTGTCGGCGGCCGGCGCGACGAAATAATAGGGCGCAGTCAGCGAGGAGGAATCCCAGGGCACCTGCTTGCCTTTGGTCGCGGACATCACGTCGGCACGGACTTCGCGGAACACATCGTTGATGTCGAGGCCGGGCTTCTCGATCGCCTCGGACAGCGCTGCCGAGAACGGGCTGTTGGCGCCGGCGCCGTCCACCGCGACGTCGCCGGGCGCGGTCGAATAGCTGATGAAGCTGCCCTGCGGCTTCACCGTGATCTCGGCCAGGCCCTGGCTCGTCGAGCGAAGGCCGCGCGCCAGCGGATTGTTGCGGCAGGCATCGAGGATGACGATGTTGACCTTGCTTTCCGCCCAGGCCATCTGCTTCAGGACGGTATCCAGCGAAACCGCCTCGATATCGACGTCGCGCTCGCGGCTGATATCCGCGCGGATCGGGATCAGGTAGTTCTGCCCGCCCAGCTGCAGCCCGTGACCGGCGTAGAAGAACAGACTGGTGGCCTCGCTGCCGGCCGCCGCCATGCGGTCACCGAACTCGGCGATGGCGCGCTTCAGCGTGTTCTGGTCGGCATCCTCGACCTCGATCACGTCGAAGCCGATCCGCTTCAGCGATTGCGCGACCAGCCGCGAGTCATTGACCGGATTGGCCAGCACCCCGAGATCGCCGCCGTAGTTCGAATTGCCGACCACCAGGGCGACGCGCGCGTTCGGCGCCGCGCTCTCCGCGCAAGCGACGCCGGCAACGGACAGGACTGCGGTGAACGCGAATGCAAACAACTTCAGTATCGATAACCGGCTCATGGCTTTCCCCGATCGCGGGCCGAAAAGATCGGGAGGATTGGACCCGAACCGTCCGCCTGCGCAAGTTGGCGGGGTCACATTCCGCACACGAACGAGCAGGCTCGGCGCGCGATCGCGCGCGTGTGTGATGAACGTCATATTCTCGGGATGGTTTCATATGCGCGCTGCATATTAAGCCCATGACTCGCCTGAACGCGCCGCATGATAAAATCGAAGCCATGCGCGTCCACGTCTTCTCCGACCTGCATCTCGAGTTCGGCGCTTGTGACTTTCCGCCTGAGGTCCGCAGCGGCGAGACGGCGGATCTCGTTCTGTTGGCGGGGGATATTCACACGCAGCGCCGCGGCGCGGCTTGGGCCGCGAAAACCTTTGCGACATCGGTCGCAATGATCCTCGGCAACCACGAGGCTTATGGCGACAGCCTCGCTGCGTCATGCGCGGCCGAGCGGCAGAGCGCGGAACAATGCTCGGCGGGCCGCGTGCATCCGGTGCGCGTGCTCGAACGCGAGACCTGGACCATGACCGCGGCGGACGGCACGCCGGCGCGGGTTATCGCCGCCACGCTCTGGACCGATTTCTCGCTGTTCGGCGCAGACCGGCAGGCGCGCATGATGGACGAAGCCCACCGCGCCATGAACGACTTCCGGATGATCCGGACCGCCGGCGGTCTGCTCCGGGCCGAGCGGCTGTTGACACCGGCGGATTGCCTCCGCCTGCATCGCGAGAGCCGGAACTACCTCGAGCAGGAACTGGCCAAGCCGTTCGACGGCGTCACCATCGTGATGACCCATCACGCGCCCAGCGGCCGCAGCGTGCCGGACTTCCGACAAGGCGATCCGATCAACACCGCTTATGCCTCGGACCTCGAAGACCTGATCGAGCGGACGCGGCCGGCGCTCTGGGTTCACGGCCATATCCATTCGTCGGCGGATTACACGATCGGATCAACACGGGTGATCTGTAATCCACGCGGCTACACGCCCACGCACCTCAACCCGGACTTCGACCCGGCGCTGACCGTCGCGCTCGCGCGCTGAGGCGCTTTCCCATGGATGACTCTATCGAAAGTCGCAATGATGGAAGCAAATGTCCGGGGCGCTTGCGTTGGAGCGGGTATGAAGGAAGAAGGGCTCGTGCGCCCGATCGCGCTGGTCATCGGGCTGCTGTTCCTTATCGCCTTCTACCTGGTTTGCGGGCCGCTGGCCTCTTCGCCGGCGGAAATCGGACCGCTGCATGCGCTCTCCCGCTTCTTCAATCCCGGGCTGGCGGCTGATCCCGTGCAGGCCCTGACCGGCGACGTGGTGCGCGTGGCGCTTGGCGTATTCGCCTTGTGCTGGCTGGC
>JAYSFH010000283.1:0-3789 GCA_041913405.1 Dongia sp.
AAAACCGGGACTTCTCTACAAGCGGGTGCTTCTCAAGATTTCCGGGGAAGCCTTGATGGGAAGCCGGGAGTTCGGCCTTGAACCCCAAACCGTCAATCGTGTTGCCGAAGAGGTGAAGCAGGTCGCCGAGATGGGCGTCGAATGCTGCCTCGTGATCGGCGGCGGCAACATCTTCCGCGGCATCGCCGGCGCCAGCCAAGGCATGCAGCGCGCCTCGGCCGACTACATGGGTATGCTGGCGACGGTGATGAACGCGCTCGCCATGCAGAACGCGCTCGAGCAGGCCGGGGTGCAGACCCGGGTGCAGTCGGCGATCTCCATGCAGTCGATCTGCGAGCCCTACATCCGGCGCCGGGCGATCCGGCACCTGGAGAAGGGCCGCGTGGTGATCTTCGCCGCCGGCACCGGCAACCCGTATTTCACCACCGACACCGCTGCTGCCTTGCGCGCCTCCGAGATGGGGTGCGAGGCGCTGCTGAAGGGCACCAAGGTGGACGGCGTCTACAGCGCCGATCCGAAGCTCGACCCCAAGGCCGAGCGCTACGAGACGCTGACGCATCACGAGGTGCTGTCGCGCGATCTGAAGGTGATGGACGCGTCCGCGATCGCGCTCGCCCGCGAGAGCCGCATTCCGATCATCGTCTTCTCGATCCACACGCACGGGATGATGGCCGAGGTGCTGCAGGGTGGGGGGCGCTGCACCGTGATCGGCGAGCAGTTGAAGAAGGGCGCGGCATGAGCGCTCAGATTTTCGAAGGGGCCTGCGATCGGGGGATAGACCGAAATGGCTGATGCAAGACTGAACGAGTTTAGCCGCCGCATGGACGGTGCTTTGGAAGCCCTGCGCAAGGAGTTCGGCGGCCTGCGAACCGGGCGCGCTTCGGCAAACCTGCTGGAGCCGGTGCATGTCAGCGCCTACGGCAACGACATGCCGTTGAACCAGGTCGGCACCATCAACGTGCCTGAGCCGCGGATGATCACGGTCCAGGTCTGGGACCGCGGCCTGGTCGGCGCCGTGGAGAAGGCGATCCGCGATGCCGGGCTCGGCCTCAATCCCGCCGCAGATGGGTCGACTGTGCGCGTTCCGATCCCGGAATTGTCACGCGACCGCCGCCAGGAACTCTCAAAGATCGCCCACAAATACGCGGAGCAGGCGCGGGTTGCCGTCCGCAACGTGCGGCGCGACGGCATGGATTTCCTGAAGAAGCAGGAGAAGGACGGGAAGATCTCCGAGGACGAGCACCACGGATTGACCGACCAGATGCAGAAGCTCACCGACGAGCACGTGAAGAAGGTGGACGACGCGCTGGCCGCCAAGGAAAAAGAGATTCTGCAGGTCTGACGTGAATCAAACCGGCACGGCCAAGCCGCTTTCCGACACCAGCAAGGAGACCGACGCCGAATCCGGCGGGCGGGGCACGCCGACCCATGTCGCGATCATCATGGACGGCAACGGCCGCTGGGCGCGCGCCCGCGGCTTGCCGCGGACGGCCGGCCAAATCCGCGGCGCGGAAGCGGTGCGGCGCACGGTGAAGGCGGCGGCCGAGGCGGGGGTCCGATACCTGACGCTGTTCGGCTTCTCCTCGGAGAACTGGAAGCGGCCGGCGTCCGAGATCGACGATCTCATGGGCCTGCTGCGCCACTACCTGAAGCGGGAGATCGAGGAGCTGCACAAAAACGGCATCCGCCTCTACGTGATCGGCGACCGCGATCGCCTCGGCGCGGATATCGTCAAGCTGATCTCCGATGCCGAGCGGCGCACCGCCAACAACCAGCGCCTCAATCTCACGATCGCGCTCAGCTACGGCAGCCGGGACGAGATCGTTGCCGCGGCGAAGAAGGCGATGCAGGCGGCGCTCGACGGCAAGCTGAAGCCCGAACAGTTGAACGAGCAGAGCTTCTCGCAATTCCTGCTGACCGCCGACATGCCGGATCCCGATCTCCTGATCCGCACCAGCGGCGAGAAACGCATCTCCAACTTCCTGCTCTGGCAATGCGCCTATGCCGAGTTCATCTTCCTCGATCGGCTGTGGCCGGATTTCGACGCGGACGATTTCAACTCGGCGATCCAGGAATATCTCGGTCGGACGCGGCGCTATGGCGGCGCCGGCTGAACCGACCGTCCACTGGTCCAAGAAACCGCTGACCCTGCGGATCATCTCCGCGGCAGTGCTGATTCCGATCGTCGTCGCCGTGGTTTTTGCCGGCGGCATCGCCTGGATGCTGCTGGTGCTCTTGTTCTCCGGGGTGATGATCGTCGAGTGGTGCAAGATCGCATCGCGCAAGCCAGGCGCGATGCCGTGGTATGTGCTGGGCCTCGCCTATGTCTTCATCCCTTGCGCCGCACTGATCTGGCTGCGCAACGATCCCAATGTCGGCCTGCAGCAAATCCTCTGGATCGTCGCCCTCGTGATCGCGGCCGATACCGGGGCCTACATCGCCGGGCGCAGCATCGGTGGGCCGAAGCTGGCGCCGCGGGTCAGCCCGAACAAGACCTGGGCAGGCTTGGGCGGCGCGGTGGTTTCGGCGGCCATCGTCGGGGCGATCACCGCCCTACTGATGGACCTGCCGTCGCTTGCGATCCTGACGGCAATCAGCGCCGGCCTGGCGGTGATCGAGCAGGCCGGCGACCTGGCCGAATCGGCCTTCAAACGGCACTTTGGGGTGAAGGACGCCAGCAATATAATCCCCGGCCATGGCGGTGCCCTGGACCGGGTCGACGGCCTCATCGCCGTCGCGGCCGCGGTGGCCGGGATCAATTATCTGTTTGGGAGTAGCGTGCTGACATGGCTGTGACGGAAGCAAGGAGCGAGACGCGCCCGCGCGCCCAGAAGGATGGGCCGCGTTGGGTCACCGTGCTCGGCTCGACCGGCTCGGTCGGCACCAACACGCTCGACGTCTTGGAGCGCTACCCGAACGACTATCGGGTCGATGCGCTGACGGCGCACAGCAATGTCGACAAGTTGATCGAGCAGGCCTTGCGCCTGAAGCCGCGCTTCGTGGCGATCGGCGACGAGCAGCTGTTCGGCAAGCTGAAGGATGGCCTGGCCGGTTCCGGGATCAGCATCGGTGCCGGGCGGTCGGCGGTGATCGAGGCGGCGGCGCGACCTTCGGACTGGGTGATGTCGTCGATCGTCGGCGCGGCGGGTCTCGAGCCCACCCTGGCCGCGGTGCGGCGCGGTGCCATGATCGGCCTCGCCAACAAGGAAACCCTGGTCTGCGCCGGCGCGCTGATGATGCGCGAGCTGACCCAGCACGGCGCGGTCATGCTGCCGGTCGATTCCGAGCACAGCGCGATCTTCCAGGTCTTCGACTTCGACAAGATCGACGCGATCGAGAAGATCATCCTGACCGCGTCCGGCGGACCGTTCCGGACCAAGTCGGTGGCAGAGATGAAGGCCGCGACCCCGGCCCAGGCGGTTGCGCACCCGAACTGGTCGATGGGCGCCAAGATCTCGGTCGATTCGGCCTCGATGATGAACAAGGGGCTGGAACTGATCGAAGCTCACCACCTGTTCCGGATGCCGGAGACGCAGATCGAGATCCTGGTCCATCCGCAGTCGGTCATTCACAGCATGGTCGCCTACAGTGACGGCTCGGTCCTGGCCCAGCTCGGGACCCCGGACATGCGGACCCCGATCGCCTATGCCCTGGGCTGGCCGAAGCGGATCGCCGCCCCGTCGGCCCGACTCGACTTCGCCAAGGTCGCCCAGCTGACCTTCGAGGCCCCGGACCCGGTCCGGTTCCCGGCGCTCCGGATCGCCCGGGAAGCGCTCAAGGCCGGCGGGA
>JAYSFH010000283.1:3799-5481 GCA_041913405.1 Dongia sp.
GCCGTGGCCGCCTTCCTGGCGGGGCGGATCGGCTTCATGGACATCGCCGCCCTGTCGGAATCGGTGCTGGAGGCCATGCCGCAGGGCGATCTCGGCTCGATCGACGACGTGATCGCCGCCGACGCGGAGGCACGCCGGCTGGCCGAGGCCAAGGTCGCGACCCTTCGCCACAATTAGCGACCGAATTTTGTCAGCTAACACGTTGGCGTGACGACCTTTTCTGGGCTATTTCAGGGCACCGGACTGTGCTAGACAGGGCCGGCCGGCAACCGGGGGCAAACCCCGGGGAGACGCCGGAGCAGGCCCGGACCGGAAATGGAAATCCTCAGTCAGATTCAGCACTACGGCTTCTGGTTTCTCGTCGTACTGACCGTCCTGGTCTTCATCCACGAGCTTGGCCATTTCGCGGTCGCGCGCTGGTGCGGCGTGCGGGTCGAGGTGTTCTCCATCGGCTTCGGGCCGGAACTGTTCGGCTTTACCGACAAGACCGGCACGCGCTGGAAGTTCAGCTGGCTGCCGCTCGGCGGCTATGTGCGCATGTTCGGCCAGGCCGACAGCGCGCTGGAAGGCGAAGCGGCGCGGCCGATGAGCGAGGCCGAGCGCGCCGTCTCGTTCAAGGACAAGAACGTCGGCCAGCGCATGGCGATTGTCGCCGCCGGGCCGGCTGCCAATTTCCTCTTCGCGATCGTCGTCCTCGCCATTCTCTACCTCGCCATGGGCCGGCCCTATACGGATCCGGTCGTGGGCATGCTGACGCCTGGCTCCGCCGCGGCCGATGCGGGACTGCAGACCGGCGACCGGATCCTGGCGATGAACGGCGAGGCGGTGACCGAGTTCGGCGACATCGAGCCGATCGTCCAGCTCAATCTCGAGAATCCGCTGACCATCACCGTCGATCGGGCCGGAAAGCAGGTCGAACTCACGGCACATCCGAAGATCGAAACGATCAAGGATCTGTTCGGCAACAGCGTTCGCATGGCGCAACTCGGCATTGCGCCGCATCTGGAGCCGGTGCTGGGCGAAGTGGCGGGCGAGTCCGCTGCCGAAGCGGCCGGCCTCAAGGCCGGCGACCGCATCGTGGCGCTGAACGGCACGCCGGTGATCGATTTCGGCCAGGTCGTCCGGGCCGTGCGGGACAACGGCGACCAGCCCCTGACCATCGCCGTCGATCGCGCCGGCAACCCGCTTCAGCTGACGGCGCGACCGAACATGGTCGAGGCCAAGGACGAGTCCGGCAAGACGGCCCTGATCCCGCGGCTCGGCGTTGCGGCCGAAGCGCCGCAAACCCGGGTCAGCGTGGGCCCGATCGACGCCACCATCGCGGCGGGCCGGGAAGTCTGGAACATGTCCGTCACGATGCTGACCGGTCTGTGGCAGATGCTGACCTTGCAGCGGTCGAGCGAGGATATCAGGGGCGTCATGACCATCGCCAAGACGGCGGGCGATGTCGCCTCGCTGGGCTTCATCAACCTCGGGCTGATCAATCTATTCCCGGTGCCGATGCTGGACGGAGGCCATCTGGCCTATTACGCAGCCGAAGCAATCCGGGGCAAACCGCTCAGCGAGCGGGTCCAGGAGTTCGGTCTCAAGGTCGGGCTCGCCCTGGTGCTCAGCTTGATGCTGTTTGCCACTTGGAATGACTTGGTTTATTTGAAAGTTGTCGATTTCGTGAAATCCCTGTT
>JAYSFH010000284.1:0-5479 GCA_041913405.1 Dongia sp.
GGTCGAGAACCAGCACAAGAACCACATCCTCGACGTGACGCTGGTCCCGGCGCGGATCTCGCAAGCCGTGGCGGGACGCGCCGAGGCGATCGCCCGCCACATCGCCACCGAGATCGGCCTCGTGGGCCTGCTCGCGGTCGAGATGTTCGTGACCCACAACGACGAAGTGCTGGTCAACGAGCTCGCCCCGCGCCCGCACAATTCCGGCCATTGGACCATCGACGGCTGCATCACCAGCCAGTTCGAGCAGTTCGTCCGCGCGGTCTGCGGTTTGTCATTGGGCTCCACCGAGCGCCATTCCGACGCCATGATGAAGAACCTGATCGGCGACGACGTGAACGGCTGGAAGGAGCTGCTGAACGACCCCGCCGTGAAGCTCCATCTCTACGGCAAGACCGAGGCACGCCCGGGCCGCAAGATGGGTCACTACACCCGCCTCTCGCCCAAGGCCGGCGCCCGCAACGGCGACGACCGGCGGTAGCACCGTGATGCTGCGCACCGCATTGCTGATGGCTGTCGGCCTCGCGATCGCCGGCTGCGCGCACCCCGAGGGCGAGGCGAAGATTCCGGCGCTGCAGAGTGCGGGCGCCAACTGCACCGGCACCTTCCAGTTCGACACCGCGCATTCCGGCACCGGCAACTCCGAATGCCGCAAAGGTCGCGGCGTCGCCTTCAGCGCCAAGACAGACGACACGATCGCAGCGGGTCTGATCTGCAACTACGCGCTGTTCTATGCGAGCGCCAACAACGGCACCGGCGAGCTCGCCTGCAGCGACGGCTCGACCGGCGCGTTCAGGTTCCAGGAAGACAGCAACCACCGCAACGGCCGCTTCGCCGTGAAACTGAAAGACGGGCGCAGCTTTCAGTTCACCTATTACACCTCCGGCTAGACTGGGCCCGCCTGGGTCAATCGGTGCAAGCCGCTCCGCCAGATAAACACACTATTGTGTAAGCTGGCGATCCCAGCTATACTCCCTCCCGCAGGCTGACTCTGTAGCGGCCGTCTGCCCCGCCAGCGGGTCCTTCCTTCCGTTTTCCGCACTGATTCGTGCCGCGTTCCCGCTTGGCAAAAGCCGAAGGCGACGGTCTTCCCCTGCGCGCCGCCAGACTGTGAGGAATCCCGCATGAACCCGGACCAGACTCCGAACCCGACCGAAACCCGGACAGCACCCGGACAGAATGCAGAGATTCCCGCGGACCGGCTGAAGGCGTTCATCGAAACCCGTCTGCGCAGCCGGGAGGCGCCCGAGCGGATCGCCGCCGCACAGGGCTGTTTCGGCGTCGCGCTCGAACCCGACCAGGTCGTTCCCGACGGGCGCGGTGAAATCGCGCTGCCGACGCAGACCGAGCACAGACCGGACAAGGAATCCGTGCAGCTTCCGGCGGACCGGGCGCCGGAGCTCAACTTCACGCGCATCGAAGACGCCGAGACGTCCACGCCGTCTGTGTTCTCCATCGCGCCGGATTCCGCCGTTGCAGATGCGCCGGGTCCGGGCTTCGGCGGCGCGGGCCATCCTGTGTGCGCTGCAACGCAGACAGGACGCAGACAAGATAAAAAATCCACGACCGCCGCAGAACGCCGGCTCGGCTGCGGTTTCAACGGCTTGAGTCACGCAGACGGATTCGGCGCGTCTGTGTTGTCTGTCAGGCCTGGTGCTGCCGCCGAGAGAGCGGGTGCTGTCGGTCAACCCGGACAGGACCCAGACAGAAATGAGTTTTCATGCATGCGAGGCATGGCCCACGCATCGATTTGCACAATTCAGCATGGATGCCCCCGCTCGACCACCGCCCCCGCGCATGACCCTCGCCCGCCTCCTCACCGCCACCGGCGTCTGAGCGCGCATGACCCCCAAGGGGAGCGGGGAATCCCGCCGAACGGCTCCACCCAATCAGAGCGGCTTCATCCCCTGCGGCAGCGCGATGCGATAGACCAGCAGCACGCTGTCGACATCGGCGCCGGAGGAGTCCCTATAGGGCGTCCCCTGCATCGCGCCGTTCTGGGTGATGAAGTCGTTGTCGCTGGCCACCACCAGGAAAAAGTCGTTCGGCGCCGCGTCGTCGAGCACCGGCAGCAGCGCCATGCCCTCCCACTTCTCATAGAGCGCATTGCTGTCGTTGACGCCGCCGTTATGCAGGCCGAAGCGGTTGAGCTGGGTATTGTCGTTGATGTCGATGAAGCGCGCGTATTTCGCGGGCGTCACCGCGGCGTCGAGCTCGCCGCCGGGCGCCACCGGCTTCGTACCGTCGAAGTCCGTACCGGCGATGTTGGTGGCGCCGGTGATGTCGAAGAGATCGATGCCGCGATAGACCGAGTCCGTATCCTTCAGGCCCTGGCCGTGACCGCTGTCCCGCGCGATCACCAGGAAGCGGTGATCGTCCAGCGCCAGCATCTCGCTCTGCGCCGCGACCAGCTGCTTGCCCTTGGCGTCCTTGAAGCGCGGCAGCTGCACCACGTATTCCGCGGCGAGCTTCGGCGCCTTCGGGTCGGAGATGTCATAGGCGAGGAAGCGGGTGTTGAAGCGCTTCGGGCTGGAGCCGCCCTCGCCGCCGTCCTGGATCGTGGCGCTCTGCAGCAGGGTGTAAAGCAGCTTGCCGTCCTTGCTCAGCGCCAGGCCTTCGAAGCCCTGGTTGTTCTGCCGGCCGTGCTCCGGATTCTTCGGCTTGGGCTCGGCGCCGCCCTTCGGCGGGTTGCTGGAGGCGAAATTCTCGACGCCGCCGCGCATCGGGATGAAGGCCTGCGGCGGCCGGATCGCACCGAGCAGCGTGCCGTCGTCCGCGTAGTGGTAGAGGGCCGGCCCGTATTCGTCGCTGATCCAGAAGCTGTCGTCGTCGGCCAGCACCACGCCTTCATTATCGACGCTGATCTTTCCGCCGGCACTGGGGAGGTCGGGGAAGCCGCCGGCGGCCTTGCGAACTTCAGTCGCGTCGAGGCCGGTGGTCGGCTTGCCGTCCGCTTCATGCAGCAGGATGGCGTCGTCGTAGCTGAGCTTCAGCTGGGTCTGCGCTGCGACGTCGCTGCCGGCGTAGGGCGTGAACTCGATCGAGAACTTCTGCAGGCGGCCGGGATAGTCGACGGTGCCTTCGGTGTTCCAGCCGCGATCCGGCAGCATGTAGAAGACGCCGCGATACTTGTCGCCATCGCGCTTCCAGCTCTTGAGATCCGCCACCATGCCGGAGCCGATGCCACCCAAGGTGTCGCCCAGCTTGTCCTTGGCATCGGCGGGCACACGGCCGACGCCGACCAGGCCCTTGTTGATGAAGGCGGCGCCCTCGAAAGTCACCGACTGCGCTTCGACCGCCATCGCGGCCGACGCGGCAAGAGTGCCCGCCGCAAGCGCCAGGATGCCGGCGCCGAGAAACCGGGTCGCGCGGTTCATCGCCTCAATCTTCATTTATCCCCACCGGAGCTGAGCTGTTCACGGACCGGAATCGGCCGTCCGGACACGAGGCTAAAGAGCGGCTGTTACAGGCGTATGTCGCGGGAGTTTCCGCATTCGGCACGGGCGGCATTCGCGGCAAATTTTCGGATTCTGCCGCGTCGGGAGCGCATCTTCCGGTGTGGGGCGGACCAGAAACTTTACCCATGCCTAGGAATATGTGAAAGAGTCACAGCCGCTGATCCTCCCCGGCAGCGGTGCGGCCGGAGGTTCTGGCGGAAACGACGAGACGATGGCGCAAGGTTCTTCAGATCGCAGCTTTCCGGAGCGCTACGAGCGCGACGCACGGGTGTCGTCCGAGGAACGGACCGCCGGCGATCCTGCCTATCCCGACCTGGTCACCATCCTGCGCTACTGGAACCAGAAGCGCGGCGACCGCTTCGCACCGCCGCGCAGCGCGATCGATCCCAGCGATTTCATGGATGCGCTGCCGCGAGTGAAGCTGGTCGACGTGCTGCACGGTGCCAACGGCGATCTCGATTTCCGCTTCCGCCTGGCCGGCACCTGGATCGGCAACATCCTCGGCACCGAGCTCACGCGTCTCCGGCCGCTCGACCTGCAGCCGCCGCAGTTCGGCACCATGGTGCACGAGCACTATGCGCAATGCGTCCGCGAGCGGCGTCCCCTTCTGCACAAGGTCGAGATCGATTCCGTTCGCCGCATCCACAATTATGCGCGACTGCTGCTGCCGCTCTCCAGCGACGGCCAGCTGATCGACATGCTGATGACGGTCGACAGCGCCGCCTGAAGGTCCCGAGCCTCCCAGTCGCTCGACATCTTCCAACGTCAAATGAACGTAGTCGCGACAGGTACGCACCCCTGTCTTGACTCGTCTCCGAACGTCATATGATAGTCACACGTCCATTATCATGTACACAGTTCCAATGGGTTGGAACTGACAACAACGACACAGGGAGACAGCCCATGTTCCATATCTTGCGCAAGACGCTGACCGGCCTCACCGCCGCGGCGGCACTGACGGCGATCGCGGCGCCGGCGGCGATGGCCCAGGAGAAGAGCCTGCTCGACGACGTGCTTGCCCGCGGCAAGCTGATCGTCGGCACCGGCAGCACCAATGCGCCCTGGCACTTCAAGGACGAGCAGGGCAACCTGGTCGGCTTCGACATCGACATCGCCAAGATGATTGCCACCGGCCTGTTCAAGGACCCGAGCAAGATCGAGTTCGTCGAGCAGTCCTCCGACGCCCGCATCCCGAACGTGACCACCGGCAAGGTCGACATCACCTGCCAGTTCATGACCGTGACCGCCGAGCGCGCGCAGCAGGTTGCGGTCACCATTCCCTATTACCGCGAAGGCGTCGGCCTGCTCCTGAAGTCCGACGGCAAGTACAAGAACTTCGACGAGCTGAAGAAGGCGGGCTCCGGCGCCGTGGTCTCGGTGCTGCAGAACGTCTATGCGGAGGACATGGTCCACGCCGCCCTGCCCGAGGCCAAGGTCGACCAGTATGAGAGCGTCGATCTCATGTACCAGGCGCTGGACAGCGGCCAGGCCGATGCCTCGGCCACCGACCAGTCCTCGGTGCAATGGCTGGTGGTCCAGCAGCCCGGCAAGTATGTCGATTCCGGCTACGGCTGGGGCCCGCAGAGCTATTCCTGCGCGGTCAAGCGCGGCGACCAGCAGTGGCTGAACTTCGTCAACACCGTGCTGCACGAGGCGATGACCGGCGTCGATTTCCCGGTCTACCAGGCCTCGTTCAAGAAGTGGTTCGGCGTCGACCTGCCGGTCCCGGCGATCGGCTTCCCGGTCGAGTATAAGTAACGCGACGTCGGGCGAGGGCCGTCACCTTGGGCTATCAGCTGAACTTCGCACCGGTCTGGCGGGACTTCGACCTGCTGCTCTCCGGCCTCGCGCTGGGGATCGGCATGGCGCTGATCTCGGTCCTGCTGGTGGGAAACCTGATCGGCCTGGTGGCGGCCTTCGCCATGACTTCCAGAAACTCCGCCTTGCGCCGGATCGCCGCGGTCTACGTGACCACGATCCGGAACCTCCCAATCTACTTCCTGATGCTGGTCGCCTTCTTC
>JAYSFH010000285.1:0-5445 GCA_041913405.1 Dongia sp.
GTCATGTCCGAGCAATCCATCGCCTGGGCATTGCTCACCAGCACGGTGGCTGACAGAGCGGCGGCCGAAGCCGCGAGAATGAACTTCTTCATGATCCCATCTCCAGATTTCGTGAGGTTCGACATCGAGCCTCGTTGTTGAGGATCGACAACCGAGCCTCTGCAACGTTGGTATCATGTCGAGCGATCGGCGTTCGTGCGGGTCGTCACAACGCAGCCGAGCCGAGCGGCGAGAAAGGCGTGGGGTGAAGACCATTGTGACGAGAGTCACGGGCGACCTGGCAAGCGCACAAGATGAATGCGTGCAAGCGGCGCGGAGATCGGCGCGGCGGAGATAGCGCCGATCGCCGGCAGAGATCGGCAACGATAGGGATCGTGAGATGCCGGCGTGCGCGTCCGGATAGCTGAAGGGCGCCGAGACGATGGCAGCCAGGGCAAGCACAAGGGAATGCCGAGCGGAATGGATCGCTGTGATGGCGATCACGGGGCGCCCCGCAGCGGCGCTCGGCCGGCGTCAGTAACTTCGAGATCGGATCTTGGAGGCGCCGCTGCCTGGTTCGTGGTGCAGCGCAAGAAATCGGCAGGTGCCGAAACGGGGTGCGGTAAAAGCCTAGAGCCGGGCCTCCGTACTGCCGTGCCGTCTACGTGAGAGCGGCACGGCAGATGACGGAGCGCATCCCGGGGCCTTAGTAGCCGTAGCCACCGCCGGACTTGCCGGTGCTGCCCGCGGGCGAGCCACGCGACGTGCGGATGTAGCGGTCGCTCTCGACGATGGTGTGCACGCTGCCGGCGGCCAGGACTTCGCACTGCCCGCGCTCGATCGCGGCCAGGAGCTGGTTGCCGGTCATTTCCGAGCAATCCATCGCGTGGGCGTTGCTCACCAGCGCGGTGGCCGACAGCGCGGCGGCCGCAACCGCCAGGGTGATCTGCTTGGTAAACATGTTCAGGTCTCCTTTTCGGTGAGGACCGACAACCGACCCTCTGCGCAATTGGTCATGGGCGGCGGCGCTCCGGTTCGGCTCGCTCGGATTTCTCCACGATTGGCAAATTATTGAATGGGACCGGTGGCTTGCGGCTTGCGACTCCGATCCGATCGCTGTGACGGGGGTCACCGGGCCGCGCGGCAAGAGACAGCTTCCGGGCGGGCCAAGTGCGCTTAAGCGGGCGGCGCGGCCCAAGCCAAGGCGTTGCCGATCGGCGCAGAGGGAGACATTTGGGGGAGAAGGATCGCTGGGGCCCAAAAGAGGAAGGCGCCCGACGGGGATGAACGTCGGGCGCCTGTGACCTCGAGGCGGGACCGTGGGGACGGTTGGGTGTAGTTCCCGCCTCGCATGAATAAGGTAGTCACAGCCCGGGAAAAGTTCTGTGACCGCGATCACAAGGCCGCTCCAGGCCGGCTGTCGCATCGAAAACCCTTGGCCGCCAACACATCCGGATGCTGGGAGACCGCGGAATCCCGCGGAAAACCGGCTCGCCCGGCATTGGTTGCCGTTCCGCGGCCATGTTAGACTTCGGTGTTTTATGATAGATGCGGAGCAGAGAGGGAAGCGATGAAGGCGCGTGTTGCGGCGGCGATGCTCGGGGTCGGCCTGTTCGGGCTGTTCGGGAATCTTCCAGCCGAGGCGGAGAACAGCGTGAATGTCGGCGCGCTTTCCTGCCATGTCTCCGGCGGCGTCGGTTTCATCTTCGGATCCTCCAAGGATCTCGACTGCATCTTCAAGCACCCGAACGGCGAGACCGAGCGCTACACCGGCGAGATCAACAAATACGGCGTCGATATCGGCTTCACCACCGAGAGCCGGATCATCTGGGGCGTGTTCGCGCCCGGTCAGGTTTCCAAGGGATCGCTCGCCGGACATTACGGCGGCGTCAGCGGCGAGGTGGAACTCGGTCTCGGCCTCGGCGCCAACGTGCTGCTCGGCGGCAGCTCGAAGCAGATCGCCCTGCAGCCGCTCAGCGTCACCGGCGGCATCGGATTGAACGTCGCCGCGGGCATCGCCTCCATCACCCTGGAAGCCGGCAAGTAGCCGCATCGCCCGAAGCCCGATCATGCGGTTCATCTTCGCCCTTGCGATCGCCGCGGCGCTTGCGTCGTCCGCGCCCGCTCTCGCGCAGCAGCAGGGACCCTATTCGGTCTCCGGCAGCTGCGACGGCCTGCCGAAGGTCACCAGCTTTCACACTGCGCCCGGCATCTGCGTCGGGCTTGTGGCTTCAGGCCTGAAGTTTCCGCGCGGCGTGCTGCCGCTCAAGGATGGCCGGGTGCTGGTCGCCGAGATGATCGGCTGGGGCACCAAGAACGGCCGGGTCACTCTGCTCGCGCCGGACGGCAAGGGCGGCTATGCGAAGAAGCAGATCGTCAAGGGCCTGAAGCAGCCGCACGGGCTGGTGCTGGGGCCGGACGGCAAGATCTATGTCGGCGTGGTCGGCGGCATCAAGCGCTTCGATCTCGCGAACCCGGAGAAGACGCTCGAGGACGTCATCGGCGGCAAGTCTGCGGTCAAGGGACCGCCCGGCGACGGCCGCCATCCGCTGGTCAGCATGATCTTCACCCAGCGCAAGAGCCTGCTGGTCAATGTCGGCTCGGCCAGCAACAACTGCGAGCGCGCCAACGGCGATCTGCCGAAGCCGGACCAGGTCTGCCCGGAGACCCGGGCGCCGGCCGGCCATGGGCTGGTGCGCGAATATGAGTTCGACTGGACGACCGGCAAGGCCAAGGGCTGGATCGTCTTTGCCGAAGGCCTGCGCAATTCGATGGCGCTGGTGGAATTCCCCGGAAGCGGCCTGGTGCTGCAGGGCGAGAATTCCCGGGACAGCATCGACGATCTGATGCCGGATCTCCCCAACGACAACGACCTGCCCCCGGACGAGATCAACGAACTGACCGCGGGCGGCCGCTACGGCTGGCCCTATTGCTACGGCGCCAACATCGTGAGCCCGGAATACAAGGGCAAGGACTGCACCGGCTTTCATCCGCCGCTGCTGCCGCTACCGGCCCACGCGGCGCCGCTCGGCATGGCCTATTGGGACGGCGGCCTTGCCGTCGGTTATCACGGCTATCGCGACACCGGCCATCGCGTCGTCTGGTTCCCGATCGACGCCGCGGGCAAGCCGAGGAACGAGCCCAAGGAGCTGGTCTTCGACTGGGTGAACCCCGACGGCGCGCCGACCGATCTCAAGGCCGGCGCCGACGGCGCGCTCTACGTGACGGAGGACCGCAACGGCACGGTCCTCCGCCTCATCAGGGAATAGCTCAGCTACTTGTTGGCCTGCACCGCCATCTGCATGTCGCGCTGCCGCCGCTTCTCGGCCTGGGACATGTAGATCGTGGAGATGATCACGCCGGTTGCCACGACCGCGATGATCAGGCTGGCAAGAGCGTTGATCTCCGGGTTGAGGCCCAGGCGCACCTTCGAGAAGATCACCATCGGCAAGGTGTTGGCGCCGGGGCCGCTGGTGAAGCTGGTGATGACCAGGTCGTCGATCGAGATCGTGAAGCCCAGCAGGAAGCCGGAGACGATCGCCGGCAGCACGATCGGCAGGGTGATCACGAAGAACACCTTGAGCGGCTTGGCGCCCAGGTCCTGCGCCGCCTCCTCGAGCGAGATGTCGAGCGTGGAGAAGCGGGACTGCATCACCACGGCGATGTAGGACATGGTGAAGGTGATGTGGGCGATGGTGATGGTGGAGAAGCCGTTCTTGTCCGGCCAGCCGATGATCTGCCGCATCGAGACGAAGAGCAGCAGCATCGAGAGGCCGGTGATCACCTCCGGCATGACCAGCGGCGCCGTCACCATTCCGGAAAGCACGGTTCGCCCGCGGAACGCCCCGAAGCGCGCCAGCACGTAGCCGGCGATCGTGCCGAGGATGGTGGCGACGGTGGAACTCAGCAGGGCGATACGCAGGCTGAGCAGGAAGGCGTCGATGACCGGCTGGTCGTTCCACAATGCGCCGTACCACTGGGTCGAGAAGCCGCCCCAGACCGTCACCAGCTTCGACTGGTTGAAGGAGAACACGATCAGCGAAAGGATCGGCCCGTAGAGGAAGATGTAGCCGAGCAGCATCATCAGGATGATGAACCAGGAGAGGCGCTTGTTCATTTGCCGGCCTCCGCCTCTTTGTTCTGGTAGTACTGATAGAAGGTTATCGGCAGCACCAGCAGCAACAGGACCATGATTGCGATCGCGGATGCGGTCGGCCAGTCGCGGTTCTGGAAGAACACGTTGGCGAGCTCGCGGCCGATCATGACCGTGTTGGAGCCGCCGAGCAGCTCCGGGATCACGTATTCGCCGACCGCCGGAATGAAGACCAGCATCGAGCCGGCGACGATGCCCGGGAAGGACAGCGGGACCGTGATCACCAGGAAGGCCTTCAGCGGCTTGCAGCCGAGGTCGGCCGCCGCCTCGAGCAGGGTCAGGTCCATCTTCTCCAGGTTGGCATAGAGCGGCAGGATCATGAACGGCAGGTAGGAATAGACGATGCCGATATAGACCGCGAACTGGGTGTTCATCATGTTCAGCGGCGTGTCGATGACACCGATCGACAGCAGGATATTGTTGATGACGCCGTTGGTCTTCAACAGGCCGATCCAGGCATAGACCCGGATCAGGAACGAGGTCCAGAACGGCAGTACGATCAGCATCAGCAGGGCGGTGCGCACCGTGGCGCTCGATCGGGCCATGCCATAGGCCATCGGGTAGCCGATCAGCAGGCAGAAGATGGTGGACCAGAAGGCGGTCTGGACCGAGTTCCAATACGCCTTGAAGTAGAGCGGCTCGTGGAACAGGAAGCCGTAGGCGCCGAGCGAGGGCTGCAGGTCGAGCTTGCCCGAGAAGAAGCAGGTCCAGAGCGAGGTGATTTCCGGGTCAGCGCAGACCATCAGCGGCGTGAAGGGCGGCTGCGCGATCGCCAGCTTGGCGAGGCTGATCTTCAGCACGATGAGGAAGGGGATCAGGAAGAACAGCACCAGCCAGATATAGGGGATCATGATCACGGCCAGCCGCGGCCGGACGCCCATGGCGCGCAGCGCTTTGCCGATCGATTGCGCGCCGGGGGCGCGATTCAGGCCGCCGGGCGAAGTTTCTTGCGAGGTGTCTTGGCTCATGATGCGTGCCTTCAGGACATCAGCACGACGGGACTGTTGGCGTGCCAGGTGATGGTCACCCGGTCGTCCCAACCGATCTCTTGCTCGGCGGCCCGCATCTGGTTCGGCATGGTGACCTTGACCTCCTTGCCGCTGTCGAGTGCCACCAGGTAGATCGAGAGGTTGCCCATGTAGGCGATGCCCTTCACCGTGCCTTTGAGGCAGTTATAGGGCTCGCCGCGCTCGCCCCTGGTGAGGGTCATCTTTTCCGGCCGGATCGCGGCCCAGACCCGGGCACCGGGCGAGGAGGAGATGCCGTGATCGACGTAGATCCGGCCGCCGGCATCGGGGGAATCGATCAGAACG
>JAYSFH010000286.1:0-5444 GCA_041913405.1 Dongia sp.
TGTTCACCGCGATCGCCGCGGCACCGCTGATCGCGCTCTGGAACCGGGGCCGCTACTACATCGCCCGCGCGCCGGAGACCGAATGGGGCGGCGCCAAGGCCGTGCGCTGCTGTATCTGCGAGCACCAGTTCGAACGCGAGGACATGTCCCATTGCCCCGCCTATGCCGGGCCGATCTGCTCGCTCTGTTGCACCCTCGACGCCCGCTGCCACGATCTCTGCAAGACCAACAGCCGCTTCACCGACCAGCTCCAGTTGGCGCTCCGCAAGGTCCTGCCGGCGCAGATGGCGATCGGCCTCAACTCACGGCTCGGGCGTTTCGCCGGCCTCTTCCTCACCTTCAACCTGGTGATCGCCGGCACTCTGTTGCTGATCGGCCTGTTCCAGGGCACCGCCGGCATCGCGGCGGACACCGCGACCGTCCACACCACTTTGCTATCGGTCTATTTCGCGCTGTTCGGCATCGCCGGCATCGTCGCCTGGCTGATGGTCCTGGCCCACGAGAGCCGGCAGGTCGCGGAAGAGGAGACCGAGCGCCAGACCCAGATGCTGACCCACGAGATCGAGGCGCATGAGCGCACCTATGACCAGCTGCAGAAGGCGAAAAGCGCCGCCGAAGCCGCCAACATCGCCAAGAGCCGCTACATCGTCGGCGTCAGCCACGAGATCCGCGCGCCCTTGAACGCGGTCTTCGGCTATGCGCAGTTGATGGAGCGCGACGCCGCCTTGTCGGCCCATACCCAGGACGCCGTGCGCGTGATCCGCCGCAGCTCCGAGCACCTTTCCACCCTGGTCGACGGCCTGCTCGACATCGCGAAGATCGAAGCCGGGCGCCTGCAGCTCAACCGCGACCGCATCGCCTTGACCGAGCTGCTGGAGCAGCTGGTCGACATGTTCCGGATCCAAGCCGGCGCCAAGGGCATCCAGTTCCGCTACGAGCCTTCGGCGGCCCTGCCGCCCTATGTCTTCGCCGACGAGAAGCGCCTGAAGCAGGTGCTGATCAACCTGCTCTCCAACGCGATCAAGTACACCCGCCAGGGCGGCGTGGTGTTCCGCGCCCGGCACCGCGGCCAGATCTCCGAGTTCGAGGTGGCCGATACCGGCATCGGCATCGATGCCGCTGACATCGCCCGCATCTTCCAACCCTTCGAGCGCGGCAAGACCGCGAGCGCGCTCGGCGTGCCGGGAACCGGCCTCGGCCTCACCATCACCAAGCTGCTGGCCGAGATCATGGGCGGCGAGGTCTCGGTCGAGAGCACGCCCGGCGAGGGCAGTCTGTTTCGCGTGCGGTTGATGCTCTCCGCGGCAAGCCCGCCGGTGGTGGCGGTGCGCCAGCGGCGGATCCTCGGCTATCGCGGGCGCAAGATGAAGATCCTCGCGGCCGACGACGACCTCCGCCATCTCGATCTCCTGAACGAGCTGTTGACCCCCTTGGGCTTCGACCTCACCACCGCGCAGAACGGCACCATCTGCCTGGAGCGCGCGGCCGCCGACCCACCGGACCTCGCGCTGCTCGACCTCACCATGCCGGACATGAACGGCTGGGAAGTGGCGCGGCGCCTCAGGGAGCGCGCCCAATCGATCCCGATCGTCATCGTGTCGGCCAATGCCGACGAGCAGATGCAGGCCCATGCCTTCGACGACACCGCCTTCGTCACCAAGCCGATCGAGGTCAACCATCTCCTGGCCTCGATCCGCGACGCGCTCGGCCTCGACTGGATCTATGACGAGGACCAGACCGCCAAGGCGGAGACCGACGTGCCGCTGCCGATGCAGCATCTCTCCGACCTGCACCGGCTCGGCAAGATCGGCTACGTGCGCGGCATCGAGGCCAAGCTCGACGAGGTCGCGGGCGGCAGCCCGGAGCATGGCGCGATCATCGCTGAGCTGCGCAACCTGGTGCGAAATTTCGAGCTGAAGCAGTATATGGCGCGGCTGGAGGGGCTGCTTGAGCGCGCCGCTTCCTGAAGCGCCCGTGGAGCCCCGGCGCGACATCATCCTGGTGGTCGATGATTCGCCGGACACACTCGGCTTCCTGACCCAGGCGATCGAGAGCACGAGTGCGACGGTCCTTGTGGCGCTCGACGGCGAGAGCGCGCTCAGCCTGACCGAGCAGGTGACGCCCGATCTCATTCTGATGGATGCGGTGATGCCGGGGATCGGCGGCTTCGAGGCCTGCCGGCGGCTGAAGGGCATCGACCATCTGGCGCATGTGCCGGTGATCTTCATGACCGGCCTCTCCGAGACCGAGCATATCGTGCGCGGCCTCGAAGTCGGCGGCGTCGATTATCTCACCAAGCCGATCGTGATCGACGAGCTCATCGCCCGGGTGCGGGTCCATCTCCGGAATGCCCGCCGCTCGGCCGCGGCGCATTCCGCGCTGGATGCGACCGGCCGCTTCCTGCTCTCGGTGACGCCGGAGGGCAAGCTGCGCTGGTCGACACCCCAGGCGGTGCGCCTGCTGCGCCAGATCTCGCCCGAGGCCCGCGAGACCGACTTCCGCCTGCCGGCCGAGATCGTCGACTGGATGGCGCGCGCGGCCGAGGGCGGCACCGACCACGCCACCCATGTCTGGAGCCTGGGCGAGCGCAAGGTCGAACTCGCCTATCTCGGCCAGGTCCAGGCCGGCGAGCGCCTGCTGCGCGTCACCCAGGTCGAGCCCAGACAGGATGTGGAGCGGCTGCGCCGCCACTTCGCGCTGACCGGGCGCGAGGCCGAGGTGCTGCTCTGGATCGCCCGGGGCAAATCCAACAAAGACATCTCGACCGTGCTCGGTATCAGCCCGCGCACCGTCAACAAGCACCTGGAGCAGATCTTCGAGAAGCTCGGCGTCGAGAATCGCGCCTCGGCGGCGGCGCTCACCGTCCAGGCGCTGCACAAGCTGGAAGCCGGTCTCCTCTCTTGAGATGAGAGCGGTACACAGCTTGCAGGTGAGAAAGCGTTTGGCGATGCCGACTTTCTTTGGAAATATGCGCCCATCGCCTTTCGAGAGCCGGGACCGATGACCGACAACGAGTTCTACCGCACCAAGCGCCTGCCGCCTTACGTCTTCGCCGAGGTCAACAAGCTCAAGGCCGCCGCGCGGGCCGCCGGTCAGGACATCGTCGATTTCGGCATGGGCAATCCCGACATGCCGCCGCCCAAGCACGTCATCGACAAGCTGACCGAGACCCTGGCCGACCCGCGCGTCCACCGCTACTCCAACTCCCGCGGCATCCCGGGCCTCCGCAAGGCGCTCTCCGCCTACTACGCCCGGCGCTTCAACGTCGAGATCGACCCGGAGCGCGAGGCGATCGTCACCCTGGGCTCGAAGGAGGGCCTCGCCAACCTCGCCCAGGCGATCACCAGCCCCGGCGACATCATCCTGGCGCCGAACCCCTCCTATCCGATTCACGCCTTCGGCTTCATCATCGCCGGCGCCGCGATCCGTTCGATCCCGTTCAAGCCGGGTCCGGAGTTCATGAGCGCCATGGACCGCGCGGTGCGGCATTCGGTGCCGAAGCCGGTCGCCGTCGTCATCAACTACCCGAGCAACCCGACCGCCGAGATGGCAAGCCTCGACTTCTACGAGGAGGTGGTCGCCTTCTGTCGGCGACACGGCATCTACATCATCTCCGACATCGCCTATTCCGAGCTTTATTTCGACGGGGTGCCGCCGCCCTCCGTGCTCCAGGTGCCGGGCGCCAAGGAGATCGCGGTCGAGTTCACCTCGCTTTCCAAGACCTATTCGATGCCCGGCTGGCGGATCGGCTTCTGCGCCGGCAACGCCAAGCTGATCGGCGCACTGGCCCGCGTGAAATCCTATCTCGACTACGGCGCCTTCACCCCGATCCAGGTGGCGGCAACCGCGGCCTTGAACGGCCCGCAGGATTGCGTCGATGAGATGCGCGCCCGCTACAAGAGCCGCCGCGACGTGCTGATCGAAGGGCTGCGTGCGGCCGGCTGGCCGGTCGACCCGCCGGCGGGCTCGATGTTCGCCTGGGCGCCGATCCCGGAACGCTTCCAGCACCTGGGCTCGCTCGACTTCTCCAAGCTCCTGCTGACCGAGGCCAATGTCGCGGTGGCGCCGGGAACCGGCTTCGGCGAGCAGGGCGACGGCTTCGTCCGTTTCGCTTTGGTCGAGAACGAGGCCCGCACCCGCCAGGCGATCCGCAGCATCAAGGCGTTTCTCAAGACGGCGCAGCCGCCGGTCGACTTGAGCAAGGTTCGCGCCGCCAGAGGTTGACCGCTGCGGCTGAGCCATCTCACGCAGGGATGCCTTGATCGACGGTTTCCGCGCACGCCGATGCGCGGAGGATCGCCTTCCTGCGCGATCACCAACGCGTGCTCCGGTAAGCCTCGGTCTAGGGTTGCAATGGGACCGGCAGCATGGCTTGGTCCCGGTCTGGCGGCCGGGCCGGGCCGTCGCGATCTAAGATGCCGTTCGGATTGGTCTTTGTCGCTTTTGTGACCGACCGCACAAGGCGGCCGAAAGGCGGCTTCGTCTGGCTTGGCGCTGTGGCTGGAACCGGCGATCCGGTCTAGATTTTCAGTAAGGATTGGACACCATCGGTAACTGGAAGTTAACCATTCCCGGCCGATATCAGTAGGAGCTTTTTCGGGCCGAGATTGGGACTGGGGAGTTGGGCGCCGTCGCGCCCGATCGAGGGAGCGGAGGAAGAGGTTATGCGACCCTATTTTCGTCCGTCTTCCGGCCGCCGGTCGCTGCTTGCCGAATATTCCAGCCAGTTGGGAATCCTGGTCCGCCGCCACCACGCCGAGATGGGCCTGGTCGCCGCCCGCCAGGAAGCCGAGCGCAACGCCGAGATCATGCATGCCGCGATGCTCGGCGCCGAGGCGGCCAACCGCGCCAAGTCCGAGTTCCTCGCCAACATGAGCCACGAGCTCCGCACGCCGTTGAACGCGATCATCGGCTTCTCGCAGCTCATGACCAACCCGGCCCAGGCGACGAACCCGACCCGGGTCACCTCTTATGCCAAGGACATCCACACCGCCGGCGAGCACCTGCTGCGCGAAGTGAACCGCATCCTCGATCTCGCCAAGATCGAGGCCGGCCGCGCCGAGCTGCATGAGGAGTGGTTCAGCCCGGCCGCGGCCGTCGAGATCCCGGTCTCCTTCGTGCGGCCGCAGGCCGACGGCGCCGGCCAGACGCTGGCGGTCTCGATGTCGGAGACGCTGCCGCAGCTTTATGCCGACCAGCAGTATTTCAAGCAGATCCTGATCAACCTCCTGTCCAACGCGGTCAAGTTCACGCCGCGCGGCGGCAGGGTGACGCTCTCCGCCGCGGTCGCCCCCGACGGCTGGCTCAACGTCTCGGTCTCGGATACCGGCATCGGCATCGCCGAGGAGGATATCTGGAAGGCTCTGGTGCCCTTCGCCCAGGTCTCCAGCGATCTGAGCCGCAAATACGAAGGCACCGGCCTCGGCCTGTCCATGATTCATGGC
>JAYSFH010000287.1:0-5442 GCA_041913405.1 Dongia sp.
CAGCTCGGCGGGGCGGATGCCTTCGCAGAGCATCGGCCCGTCGATCTTGCCGTCGAAATGCCCGCCGACCGTGCCGTCGGCCTGCGGGCAACCGGCGATGGAGAGCGGCGCTCCCAGCTCTGCGGGCCGCACCGCCAGTATTGCGGCGGCATGCCCGCGATCGTCGGTCTGCGCATAGTTGCCGATCGGAATCTGGTCCAGCGCGACGCTGCCGACGGCGGGATCGATCGCGACCGCGACCGAATACCATTGCCGCACCAGCATCGCCTTGCCGCTGTCGAGCCGCGCCGTGGCCTTGCCGTCGCCCAGCGTCACGGCGAGCCGGCCGGCATCGACCGTGATGCGGAACCCGCGCCCGGTCTTCGGGTCCCATTGCGCCAGCAGGGTCTGGTCGCCGCGCTCCGGCAGAGTGGGCCAGATCATGGCGAAGAAGGTGAAGGGCTTCGCGGCGATGGCCGGCGCCTGCTCCACGATCATGTAGGAGCCGGCATCGATGGTCTGTCGCTTGCCTTGGCGGCTGCCGTCGATCGCGGTCGGAATATGGCGGAACTTCAGGCCCGGCCCGGCCGGATTGGCGTCGCCGTGAATGACGCGCACCAGGCGCGCGTCGAATTGGGTGCCTTCTTCCTGCGAAACCTTGAAGGCGATCTCCTCGCCCGGGGCGACGCTGAGGCGGTCCGGATATCCCAGGATCTTCAGCATGCTTATTCCCGATAGGGCAGGTTGATCGCCTCGCCGGTCAGCTTCTGCCAGCGGCGGCGGAACACCTCCCACTCGGCTTCCGCGCGGCTGGTGAAGACCGGCGCCGTCTCGAGAGCAATCGGCTCTTCGCGCCGCGCCGGCATCTCGCCCAAGACCCATTCGCGGAACGGCTTGCGGCAGACAAGGATGACCTGCCGCCCGCTCGGATCCTGGCGCATCACGGTCAACAGCCGCATCAACCCCGGGCTGTGATGCCCGATCGGGTGGCGGCGAAACTCTTCGATATACTGGCGGTCGGTGGCGGGATCGATCCGGTAGGTCATCCCCGCATTCTGCCGGGAACGGGTGGCGAATCAAGCGGTTACCGCATACCGGGGAATGCCCGACCGGCGCCGCCTGCGCCTGTGCTAAAATGCCTAGCAGGTTGCATCAGGGACGCGGGCAAGGGATGGCCGGCAAATCCGAAGAGATCGCTGGGCTTCCGGTAAACGCCAGGCCCGCCGAACGGCATTTGCCGAAGCTCGGCGACCTGCGCCACGGCATCGCGCTTCGCCTTCTGGTCTTCGTGCTGCTGTTCAGCTCGGCGGTCACGCTGGTCCTGACCGCGGTCCAGCTCTATCTCGACTATCGCTTCGACGTGGGCGCGATCGAGCAGCGCCTGGCCGAGGTCGAGCGCGGCTATATCAGCAGCCTCGCCGAGGGGCTCTGGCAGCTCGACCGGCGGCAGCTCGAGCTGCAGCTGAACGGCATCGCCAGCCTGCCGGAGGTGACCTATGCCGCGGTGGTCGAATCCGGCGAAGGCGGCAGCCCGCTGATGGTCGCGGCCGGCACCGAAGGCGCAGGATCGGTGCTGCGGCGGGAGATCCCGATCGTCTATGACGACACCGCCGGCCGTCGCGAGATCGGCCGCTTCGTGGTCGAGGCCAGCCTCGCCGACGTCTACCAGCGGCTGATCGAGAGCGCGCTGGTGATCCTGGTCAGCCAGGGTGCCAAGACCTTCCTGGTCTCGGCTTTCATCGTGTTCGTGTTCTACCGGCTGGTCGGGCGGCATCTCTTCCAGATTGCCCGCGCCGTCGCCGGCTACAATCCCTGGCATCCCGCGGCGCCGCTGAGGCTCAACCGCCCGCAGCGCAAGGAAGCCGACGAGCTCGATCGCGTCGTCTCCGCCTTCAACGATCTCAGCGCCAGCCTGCAGCGCTCCTACGGCGAGCTGCAGCAGGCCAATGCCGACCTGAAGCGCGACGTGGCGGGCCGTATCGCGGCGGAGGCGGCGCTGCGCGACAGCGAGGAGCGTTTCCACGATTATGCGGTCGCGGCCTCCGACTGGTTCTGGGAGACCGGGCCCGATCACCGCATCACCTATCTGTCCCCGAGCGTCGGACAATATGGCTTCGATGCCGGCGCCTTCGTCGGCCATCTGCGCTGGGAAATGGCGGTGGATCGCGAGGCTGAGGCGGAGAAGTGGCGCGAGCACGCGGCACTGCTGGAGCGGCATGAGCCGTTCCGCGGCCTCACCTATCGCATCCGCCGCCCGGATGGAACGATGATCTATGCCGAGACCAGCGGCCAGCCGGTGTTCGACGCGGCCGGAGCGTTCAAGGGCTATCGCGGCATCGCCCGCGACGTTACCGCCTTCGTCGATGCCGACCGCGCCTTGCGCGAGGCGCGCGACCAGGCCGAGCAGGCGAGCCGGGCGAAGAGCCTGTTCCTCGCCAATATGAGCCACGAGCTGCGCACGCCCTTGAACGCGATCATCGGGCTTTCCGAGATGATCGACGGCCAGGTGCTCGGCCCCGACCACGCCAAGTACCGGGAATACGCCGCCGACATCAACACCAGCGGCAAGCATCTGCTCGGCATCATCAACGAGGTGCTGGACATCGCCAAGATCGAGGCCGGCAAGTTCCAGCTCGACGAGCGCGAGACCGATCTCGGCGTCCTGGCCGAGGAGGCGGCGCGGATCCTCGCCCTCGAGGTGGAGAAGGCCGAGCTGACCTTGACCACGCGCCTCGCGCCGGATCTGCCGCGGGTCGTGGTCGATGCCGGCGCGATTCGCCGGATCCTGTTCAACCTGCTCTCCAACGCGATGAAGTTCACCCCGGCGCAGGGCATGGTCGTGCTGTCGATCGCGCGCACCGATGTGGGCATCGAGATCGACGTCAGCGACACCGGCATCGGCATCGCGAAGGAGGACCTGCCGAAGCTGATGCAGCCCTTCACCCAGGTCGAAGGCGCCTATCAGCGGCGCTATCGCGGCACCGGGTTGGGGCTCGCGATCGTGCGGGCGCTGGTCGCGCTGCATGACGGAACGATGGCGCTCGACAGCCATCCCGGCCGCGGCACCACGGTCAAGATCTGGCTGCCGGCGAGCCGCATCGCGCGGCCGCAGCCTTAGGGATCAGCCCCGACTATCCGGTAAGGCCGTCGCGCCGGAGCGGGACCACGCGGCCGGTCGCCACGTTGGGCAGCGGCACCAGCACCGGCTTGGCGCGGCGCGGTGCCTTCACCGGCTTGGCGCCGTAGACCTGCTTGGTCGCTTCGATGATGACCGCGCCGGCAAGCCCGGCGAACCAGTTGTTGGCGAAACGCTCCCAGCCCGGCGCGCCGGAGAGCCAGGCGCGCGAGCGGAGCGGCAGGAAGTGGAGCGCCCGCGCCGTCTGCAGCGGCGTGAAAGAGACGGTCCGCAGCAGCCGCGAAAGCTGGCCGGCGGAATAGGACTGGCCGAAGCCGAACGGGGTCCGCTCGGTCAAGGACCAGACGCTGCGCCGGCTCGGCACCACCACCATCAGCCGGCCGCCGCCGCTGAGCACCCGCCAGGCCTCGCGCAGCATGTCGCCGGGATGCTCGGAGGATTCCAGCGCATGGACCATCAGCACCCGGTCGATCGAAAAGTCCTGGAACGGCAGCTCGGTCTCGTCGGCGAAGGTGACCAGGTTGCGCTGACCCAGCGGCCAGTGGATCACCCCTTGCCCGGCCGGCATCAATGCCAGAACGCGCTCCGCTTCGTTGGCAAAGGGCGCCAGATAGGGCGTCGCGAAACCCAGGCCCAGCAGCGACTGGCCGGTCACATCGGGCCAGAGCGCGCGGATCCGCGCCTGCAGCAGCCGGCGGGTCACCGCGCCCAGCGGCGTCTGGTAGAAGTCATGGAGATCGACGACGTCCTGCCACATGACGTTGATTATGCCATATCCGCTGCTAAGGTCAGCGGCCGATTTCTGCCGAGAATACCCCCCGTTTTCCCCTGGGAGTTCCACCATGCCGGCGCCGCTCGAGATCGCCCTCGTCCCGATGCTGAAGGACAACTACGCCTACCTGATCCACGACCAGGCGAGCGGGGCGACCGCAATCCTCGACCCTTCCGAAGCGGCGCCCGGCCTGACCTTGACGCATGTGCTGGACACCCACCACCACAACGACCATTGCGGCGGCAATCTCGGCGTCAAGCAGGCGACCGGCGCCAAGGTGGTCGGCCCGGCCTATGACCGCGAGCGCATCCCCGGCATCGACCTCACGGTCGACGAGCAATCCGGCTTCGACTTTGCCGGGCATCATGCGCAGGTGCTGTTCATCCCCGGCCACACCAAGGGCCATATCGCCTTCCACTTCCCGGATTCGAAGGCGGTGTTCTGCGGCGACACCTTGTTCTCGGTCGGCTGCGGCCGGATGTTCGAAGGGACTTCCGACGTCATGTGGCCGTCGCTGCTGAAGCTGCGCGCGCTGCCCGACGACACGCGGATCTATTGCGGCCACGAATACACCGAGGCCAATATCCGCTTCGCGCTCGTCGCCGATCCGGACAATGCCGCGCTGAAGCGGCGCGCGGAAGAGGCGAAGCAGCTGCGCGCCGCGAGCCGGCCGACCATTCCCGCCGTCCTCGGCGACGAGAAGCGATCCAATCCCTTCCTGCGCGCCGACGCGCCCGAACTGAAGGCCCGCTTCGGCGGCCAGGACAAGCCCGACCACGAAATCTTCGGCGCGATCCGCGCCGCCAAGGACCGTTTCTAGTTTAATAGTCATGGCCGGGCCCCGCGGACGAATGTCCGCATTCGCGAACGGGACCCGGCCATCTGTTGCAGGGAGAGACGCCATGATGCAGCTGCGCTACGGCAGCACCAGCCCCTTCGTGCGCAAGGTGCTGGTGACCGCGATCGAGACCGGCCAGGACGGCGAGATCGAGAAGGTGAAGACCAACACCGCCGACCCGGCGCTGGGGCAGACCAACCCGCTGAACAAGATCCCCGCCCTCACCTTGGAAGACGGTTCGGTGCTGATCGATTCCGCGGTGATCTGCGAGTTCCTGGACGCGCGCAAAGGCGGCAAGCTCTTCCTGAAAGACGCTTCGCGCTGGCCGACCTTGAGCCGCATGGCGCTCTGCGACGGCGCCCTCGACGCGGCGATCCTGCGCCGCTACGAGACCCAGCGTCCCGAGACCCTGCGCTCGATCGAATGGGACGGCAAGCAGAAGACCAAGGTCGACCAGACGCTGGACGCGCTGGAGAAGGAGGCGGGGAGCTTCGGCGACCGCATCGACATCGGCACGCTCACCGTCGCGATCCTGCTCGACTATCTCGACTTCCGCTTTGCCAACGAGCCCTGGCGCGATGCGCATCCAAAACTCGCCGCGTGGCACAAGGCGATCTCCGCGCGACCTTCGCTGAAGTCGACCATGCCGTTCGACTGACGCGCTTCTGCTTGAGACGATTCAGACCGAACCCTGCGCCTCACGCTTCAGCCTGCGCG
>JAYSFH010000288.1:0-4301 GCA_041913405.1 Dongia sp.
TGGGCGCGCGCCCAAGCTCCCGGCGCGCTCGCGCCGAAGCACGCCGGCAGCGCCGCATGCGCTCGGCAGCGGCGCCGCTGTGCCGGAGCCGTCAGCTGAGCCCATCACGGCAAAGCCTGCTTTTCACGAACGCTCGCTGGTGGCCGAGGGGCTGTCGGCTGCGTTTCGGGTCGATGCCGGGAGCGGCTGGGCAACGGGTAGCCTGCCGGCCGGTGCCAACGACAACGAGATCGCGAAGTTTCTCGGCGAGGCGATGGGCTTCGCCAAGCAGATGCAGGCCGCCATGGGCGGTCCGACCGGGACCGCCGCGGTCGAGATCCTGGTGGCGGATTCCGAGGCGGGTCCGTCGCGGCAGAGCGCGATCAAGGTCTCGGTCGAGCCTTCGGGCGGGACGGTGGTGACGCTGCAATCGGGCGCCGGCGGCCACCTGGTCTCCATGCTCCAGCATTTCCTGATCGCACTCAATCCGATGCCGCGCGAGAGCGGCGTCGCCACCCGCCAGTAGCCGGATTCCGGCGACGACGCGCTCCTCTCTTTAGTCTTTCTCCTCCTCCGGCTGTCACTGCTGCGGCGTGACGCCCGGCTGGTTGAGGATTGCCGGATTGAAGTTGAAGCTTCCCGGCTGCGGCATGGCGGGTGCACCGGCACCGGCGCTGCCGGGCTCGTTCGTCGCACCGGCGACACCGCCCGGGGCGATGTTGGTGCCGGTGGCCACGCTGGGGTTCGGCGGGAAGATGTGCAGCTTGTCGTAGGTCAGCGCATAGACATGGCCGAGCGGTCCGATCGCAGGCTGCCAGCGTCCGCCATGCTGCCAGGTATAATTCTCGACCAGCGCCAGATCCTCGATCCGATAGGTCTGGAGATGTTCTTCGGTCGCGGAATAGAGGTAGTTGCGGCTGGCGGTGGGGGAGGCAAGGCCGCCGGCCTGCGCGGGTCCGGCAGCACCCCCCGCCTCATCCAGACGGTTGGTGATGATGCGGCCGTCCGGGAGCACCGCCGGCGTGGCATCCGTGTAACGGGTGATCTTGCGGCGCTGGTCCGTGCCGTCGGTCTGCAGGATCAGGACGTCGTTGGGTCGGTCGAACAGCACGGCCCCGTTGAGCGCCACCACCGGCGCCGATACCGCCGGATCGCGGTCGCCCTGCTTCCAGCGTTCGATCTCGGTGAAGCCACCGGCGAAACGGCCGCCGAAGCGATAGCGCGCGACCGACCCCATCCCATCGTTGACCACCACGATCGAGGAGTCGAGCCCGTCGCCATGCGGGACGGCGGCGCCGAGCAGCGGCGGTTGATAGGGCGGGAGATCGGCCGGATCGCGGTCGAAGTTGACCTCGAAGCCGACGCCCCACCAGGGGTCGTTGCCGATGCTGCCGACCAGGCTGCCGACCCGCACGTCGCCCTCCACCACGCCGAAGCGGCTGAAGGCCAGCAGACGGACTTCATGGAAGTAGCCGTCCTCGGAGGCGTAGTGCAGCGGGAAAACGATGAACTCTTCGTTGGCCGGCCCGCGCACGATGTTCAGCGGCGCGGTGCCCGTGCCGCCCCGGCCACGTAGCGGCACCGACGCCTGGAACAGCAGCGCGCCGCCGTCGGCGAAGCCCAGCAGCCGGCTTTCGATGCGCGTGACCACCACGTCTCCGCGATGATCCTTCATGACGCGCGAGGCCAGCACGAACAGCTCGCCGCGGCTGTTGACGGCGGGCGTCGAACGCACCACCCAGCCGGACTCCAACGGGTGCTCCCACCACCGCGTCCCGTCGGCGCGCAGCGCGATCACTTTGCCCTCCTGGGTGCCGAGGAAGACGTTGCCCTCCTTCGAGACGATCGGGCTGAGCCCGTCGGCGAAGGTGCCGAGATCCTCCACCACCCGCAGCGGCGCGGTCGCCGGCGCGGTCACGACATTCTGGTAGCTGGTGTTGGCGGGATTGCCATGGGCCACCGGCCAGCCATCGGCCGTGGCCGGCGCGGCGGCAAGTCCGCCGAAGATCATGGCCGGAACGACCCGGCATAACAGCGTATGGGACAGGCTGGATAAGGCCACTGACAGAGATCGATGCATCGCACGCCTCCAGGGTTCACAAACCAGGCCTGCATGAAGTCGCCGCAAGCTTGCGATCCGCAAGGAAGGAATGTCCGCAATGGCGCCAACCGTGAGGACCGTCACGGCGCCGAGGTGTCGACTACAAATGCCGGTGTGATCGTTGCGCGAAAAGCTGAACGGAAGATCTCAGCGGCCGGGCCGCTTCACACCTTCTCCATCGCTTCGGCCAAATCGGCGATCAGGTCGTCGGCGTTTTCGAGGCCGACCGAGACCCGCACCAGCCCGTCGGTGACGCCCACGCTGTCCCGGATCGCCTTGGCAACGCCGGAATGCGTGGTCGAGGCCGGGTGTGAGATCAGCGATTCCGAGCCGCCGAGACTGACCGCCAAGGTGAAGAGGTGGAGGTCGTTCAAGAAGCGGAAGGCCCCCGCCTCGCCGCCCTCCTTGAAGGTGAAGGCGAAGGTCGAGCCGCCGGCCTTGCAGGTCCGCTTGTAGACCGCCTGGTAGTTGCCGCGCTCGATCAGCTCGGGATGATGCACCTCGGCGACCTTGGGATGATCCTTCAGCCAGCGTGCGATCTTGGAGGCGCTCTGGCTGGCGCGCTCCATCCTGAGGTGCAGGGTCTCCAGCGAGCGGCCGAGCATCCAGCTCGAATGCGGGTCGAGCTGCATGCCGAAGGCACTGCGGATCTTCTTGATCGCCGCCAGGTCCTTGGCCCGGCCGATGACGCCGCCGGCGACGAGATCGCTGTGGCCGCCGACATATTTGGTGAGCGAATAGACCACGATGTCGGCGCCGTGCTGCAGCGGCGCCTGGAAGATCGGACCCAGCATGGTGTTGTCGACGATGATCAGCGGCCGTGTGCCCTGGCGCTTGGCGATCTCGTCGGCGGCCTTCACCATCAGCTCGAAATCGACCAGGCCGCAGGTCGGGTTGGCCGGGGTCTCGATATAGATGATCGGCACGTTGCTGCCCGCTGTCTTGGCAACCGCCGCCTCGACCGCGCCGGCGCTCAAGCCGTCGGTGAAGCCGACCGCCTTCAAGCCGAAGGGGGCGAGCGTGCCGACGAACAGGGTCTCGGTGCCGCCGTAGAGCGGCTGGCTGTGCAGGATGGTGTCGCCGGGCCGGGCGAAGGCCAGGATCGCCGCGGTGATCGCCGCCATGCCGCTGGCGAACATGAGCGCGCCCTCGCCGCCTTCCAGGACCGCGAGCCGCTCCTCGACGATCTGCAGGTTCGGGTGGTTGAAGCGCGAATAAACGAGGCCCGCATCCTGCGCATTGGGCGGCATCTTGCGGCCGGAGACATAGTCGAAGAATTCCTTGCCGTCCTCGGCGGAGCGGAAGGCGAAGGTCGAGGTGAGGAAGACCGGCGGCTTGACCGAGCCTTCCGACAGGAAGGGATCGTAGCCGTAGCTGGTCATCAGCGTTTCCGGGTTGAGCTTGCGGTTGCCGATCGAGCGCTGGCGATAGCTGGATTTCATGGCGCGACTCTCCTTGGGGAAGAACGGCGTGCCGCCGTTGGGGAGAAGGACGACGTGCCACCATCATGCCGCGCCCGGCGCCGGAAAGAGAAGTGACATTGCGCACTCTCATCACTGCGGCTTTCGCGAGGCTGTCGCCGCCTGTATCATGGCCGGGAACCGGGAGGCTCGCGATGAAGGCCTGGCTGAGCTCTGCGTTGATCGTCCTGGCGTTCTGCGCCGCGGCCCCGGCGCCGCCGGCCCTGGCGCATGGCGATGCATCCTGGATCGAGCAGAATCCGAAAACGCGGAGCTGCTGCGGCCCCCATGATTGCCGGATGATGGCCCCCGGCGAGGTGATCGCGGAAGGCCGCGGCTGGACCGTGGTCGCCACCGGCGAGCATGTCGAAGGCATCACCACGCGGCTGCGCGACAGCATCGACGGCCACTTCTGGATCTGCCGCAACGAAGGTCCGGGCGGCCCCGGCACCGGCGAGCTGCGCTGCCTGCTGGTGCCGCGCTCCGGGGCTTGAGCGCCGCGGCGATCGATTCCATAAGCCGGCGGCATTGGCCGCGGGCGTCCCACTTTGGTTTTAGTCCATCCTGGCGGCGCAGGCTCGTCTTGCGCTGATGTGCGATGTGCTAGAACTTGGGCGGGGTCGCCCAGGCGCGTGGAATCCGGAGTTCATCTTGAAGACTCAGATCGTGGTGGTCGGCGGCGGGGCCGGCGGGCTGGAGCTGGTGCGGCGGCTGGGGGCGAAGCTCGGACTGCGCCTCGACGCGGCGACCCGGGCGCCGAT
>JAYSFH010000288.1:4311-5440 GCA_041913405.1 Dongia sp.
GGCGCGAGGATTTCGTCGTCATCCTGCTGGAGCGCAACCGGACCCATATCTGGAAGCCGCTGCTGCACGAGGTGGCGGCGGGCTCGCTCGATGCCAATCTCGACGAGGTCGGCTATCGCAGCCATGGGCATCGCTGGCGCTACCGCTATTTCTACGGAAGCCTGGAAGGGATCGACCGCGAAGCGCGCCAGGTGATCGTGGCGCCGGTCCCGGACGAGGACGGCACCGAGCTCATTGGCCGGCACCGGATCCGCTACGACTACCTGGTGATCGCAATCGGCGCGATCTCCAACGATTTCGGCACGCCGGGCGCCAAGCAGTTCTGCCTGTTCCTCGACGACCGCGACCAGGCCGACCGCTTCCGGCAACGGCTGCTGAACCACTGCCTGCGGGTTTCGCGCACCCTGAGCGAGAACCCGGACGCCGACGCCAAGGTCGAGATCGCGATCGTCGGCGGCGGTGCGACCGGCGTCGAGCTCGCGGCGGAGCTTTTCAACGCCGCGGCCGGCCTGCGGCATTACGGGCTCGAGGTCTTCGACGAGAGCCGGTTGAAGGTGACGTTGATCGAAGCCGGGCCGCGCATCCTGCCCGCCCGGCCCGAGAAGCTCGCCCAGGCGGCGCATGAGGAGCTGGAGACGCTCGGCGTGCGGGTGCTGACCGGCACCGCGATCGTCGAAGTGACCCAGGAAGCGATGAAGACCAAGGGCGGGGAGACCATCCCGGCCGATCTCAAGGTCTGGGCCGCGGGCGTGCGCGCGCCGGAGATCCTGAAGGAGATCGCCGGTCTGGAGACCACGCGCGGCAACCAGCTGGTGGTGCGCCCGACCCTGCAGACCACCCGCGACGACCGGGTGTTCGCGATCGGCGACTGCTGCTTCTTCGTGCCGGAAGGCGAAGAACGGCCGGTCCCGCCCCGCGCCCAGGCGGCGCACCAGATGGCGATCACCGCCTATCGCAACATCCTGGCGCTGATCCGCAACCGGCCGCTCGAGGCCTTCGTCTATCGCGACAAAGGCTCGCTGGTGTCACTCAGCCGCTATTCGACCGTCGGCAGCCTCATGGGGAATCTCATCGGCGGCCGCATGGCGATCGAGGGCCGGCTGGCGCGGATGGTCTATCTCTCGCTCTA
>JAYSFH010000289.1:0-5437 GCA_041913405.1 Dongia sp.
GGATCTCCGCCTCGGTCGCCGGCGGCTCGAAGTTGAACAGTGTCTTGATGTTGCGGCACATGCCTTGGGCTCCTCAGTGAAACGGGCGCACCTCGACCGGCGCGCGGCAGGCGATGGCGGCCTTGCGCCCCCAATCCAGCGCCTCGTCCAGGCCGGCGCATTCCAGCACCCAGAAACCGCCGATATGCTCCTTGGTTTCCAGATAGGGCCCGTCGGTGATGTGCAGCTTACCATCGGGCTGGGTGCGCAGCGACCGCGCCCGGCCGGCCGGCTGCAGCCCGCCGACGAAGACCCGGACACCGGCCGCGACCATCGCCGCGTTGAGGACGTCGATGTCCCGGTCCATCCGCGCATCCTCGGCAACCGCCGGGTCGTAGTCGTCGGGGTGATGAATGGCCACCAGATACTGGGTCATGACGTCTCCTCAGCGCGCCGCGGGCGGACGAATGCCCTGCCCTTCCCCCAGACGTCGAACGACCGGCCGGAGAATCGACAGGACGTCCGAGAATTCTTTCGACGGCCCTATCCCACCCCATCCACAACGCGATAGTCGGCGATCGGCAGGGCTGCGCCGCCATCGGCGACCAGCAGGACCAGATGACCGTAAGCCTCCCGCCATTCGCTGTGGCGGGGGCGCTGCGCTTGGGCGGGTAACGTGCAGCGGGCGGTGAAGGCGGCGCCATCGCGGACGACGTCCAGCGGCGCGCCGTTGACGAAGATCCTGACCCGCGGCGCTGGGGTTTCGCCGTCGATCCGAATCTCGACCATGCCATCCGGACGGTCGGCCGCGATCGCGCCGAAGCGGTAGCCGGTCGACCCAGCCCGATCCGCTGCCGGGCGCGCCGGAAAGACGTCGCTCGGCAGCAGCGGCGTGCGCGGCGGCGCCTGCCGCCAGGCGCCGGATTGCTCGAAGGCGTAGGCATAGCCGAGCCGCTTGGCATCCGCATAAGGCTGCGCGGCGAAGGTGAGGCCGATCGGCATGCCGATATCGGCGAGGATGCCCATCGGCACGGTCACCGTCGGGATGCCGAGATGGCGGATGACCAGGTTGCCGTTGGCAACCCAGGTGCCATTGCGCCAGGCGATCGCGGCAGAGGCCGGGTTGGTGTCGGCATCGGCCGGCGCCACATCCGCCAAGGTCGGAAAAACCAGGGCATCGAGGCGCATCTCCCCGAGCCAGGCGTCGTAGCGTTCCCGGCGGAAGCGTTCCAGCCCGCGGATGCCTTCGGGGAGATGCGGGATCTCATCCAGCGGCGTGATGCCCTGCGCCTTGGCGCGCCGGGCATATTCGCTGAGGTCGATTTCGACGTTGCGCTCATGCATCGGGACCGGCACGGCGCCGGTCGGGTGCGGGAAGATCTTCTCGCCCTCGACGTCGGCCAGCGCGTGGAGCGCGGGGTCGGCGTTGGCTTTCAGGAAATCGTCCCAGGCGAACATGCAGAGCGACCAGAGCTCGCTATGGGGATAGTCCTTGGGCACCACGCCGGTCCGCACCAGGGCCTCGCCGCCGACGCCGTCGCGCTCGTATTCGGTGAGCGCGGGGAAATCGACCTCGACCACTTCCGCGCCGAGCCGCTCCAGGGCGGTGCGCGCCTCGCGCCACTGGGCGATGACGCTGTTGCGGGCCTGGATCGGCTCCCATGAATCCGGATTGGTGTCGGCGTTGATGAAGACCTTCGGCACGCCGAGACGGCGGCCGCGCAGGGCCGTGGGATCGGCGAGGTCGCGGTAGCTCTTCGGGCGGTGTTGCGTTGCCGCGGGAACCTCCAGCACTTTCTGCATCCGCCAGAAATCGCCGCGCGGCTCCGGATCGTTGGCGACGATGACGTCCAGGATCTCGAACAGATCGGACATGCTGCGCGCATGCGGCACCACGACGTCCATGGTCGGCACCAGCGGCCAGTTGCCGCGCATCGAGATGACGCCGCGCGAGGGCGTATAGGCCACCAGCGCGTTGCAGGAGGCGGGCGCCCGGCCGGAGGACCAGGTCTCCTCGCCGAGGCCGAAGGCGGCGAAGCTGGCCGCGGTCGCGGTGCCCGAGCCGTTGGACGAGCCGGAATAGAAGGCCGAGGTCAGGAAATCGGCGTTGTAGGGGCTCTCGGCGCGGCCATAGACGCCGCGCTCCATGCCGCCGTTGGCCATCGGCGGCATGTTGGTAAGACCGATCAGCACGGCGCCCGCGGCGCGCAGCCGCGCGATGGTGAAGGCGTCGTCGGTCGCCACCAGATGCTCGAAGGCCGGCGAGCCGGAAGCGACGGTCAGGCCGCGCGCCTTGTAGCTGTCCTTGGCGGTGTAGGGAATCCCGTCCAGGGGCCCCAGCGCCTTGCCGGCGGCACGACGCTTATCCGATGCCAAGGCTTCTTCGAACATCTTGGCATTGAGCACCGGGACGGCGTTGAGCTGGATGCCGGACCGGTCATAGAAGGCGATGCGGTTGAGATAGGCGGCGGTGAGTTCCACGCTGGTCACGACGCCCTGCTCCAGCGCGCGGCGGAGCGCGGCAATATCCGCTTCGACGATGTTGAACGCTGACGACATCACTTGCCCCGGTCTCGGCTCGGCTGTGCGTGGATGGCGCCGGAGTTGCGCCAGGACTCCAGCGGATTGGCGTTGCGCCATTGCGCGGCATAATCGGCCAGGGTGGTGAAGGTCACGCCGGGCTGGCTCTTGAAATACTCGATCAGGCGCTCGAGCATCATCAGGCGGTGGCCGCGGCCGATCACCTGCGGGTGCATGGTGAGATTGTAGAGGCCGCCGGGCACGTTCTTCCGGCCATAGTCGAACTCGGCGCGCCAGATCTCCTCGACCTTGGAGGGCGCGGCCAAGCCCTGGGTGTCGCCGGCAAACTCGAAATGCGGGAAGTCGTCGAGGATCCAGGTGACCGGGAGCTCGACCAGGTCGATGTTCGGCCCGAAGACATAGGGCGACTTGTCGTCGAACTTGTCGCCGATCCGCGCATAATACGGCAGAAAATCGCTGCCCATCAGGCTGGAGTCATAGAGGAAGCCGTAATCCTGCAGGATCTTCACGGTGTTCTCGCTGAAATCCCAGGCCGGCGAGCGATAGCCTCTCGGCGTCACCCCGGCGACGTCCTTCAGCGCCTTCAGGCCGTGGTCGAGATTGGCGCGTTCGCCGGCCTCGTCGAAGTCGGCCGGATTCTCATGCACCCAGCCGTGATGCGCGATCTCGTGGCCCTCGTCGTGGATGCGCTTCACCAAAGCCGGGTAAGCCAGCGCGGTATGACCCGGCACGCAGAAGCTGCCCGGCACGCCGTGGCGCTTCAGGATGTCCAAGATCCGCGGCACGGCGACGGCGCCGAACTCACCGCGGGAGATCACACTCGGGTTGCGGCTCTTGTAAGAGCCGAGCCAGACCGACATCGCGTCGAAATCGAACGTCAGCGCGCAGGCAAATGTCACGGAATCCCCCACTCTTCCCTGGCGGCATGGTATCGGCGGGGCCGGCTTCCGTCGACGGGCGGAATTGCCGGGGTGGGCGTTACCCGAACCGCCGGTGGGCGTCGATCGCGAGACCGGTGCCGACGCTGCCGAACATATCGCCCGGCACCGCCTTGGCGTTCGGCAGATGCGCCAGGATGCGCTCGCGCACCGCCGGAATGCCGGTCGAGCCGCCGGTCAAGAAGACCGATTGGATCTGCCCAGGCTTGACGGCGGCGGCCTGGGTGCAGCGGGTGATGGTCTCGATCAGCCGGCCGGCATCGTCGCGCACCGCGCGTTCCATGTCGCGGCGCGCGACCGCGACCGTGACCGGCGGATCGAGCGGCAGCAGAAGGGAAGCCGCCTCAGCATCGGAGAGCGCGATCTTCGCCGCCTCGACCTCGCCGGCGATGCGATGGCCGTTGCGGTGCGCGAGCACATCGATCAGGCGGCGCAGCAATTCCGGGCGGTCGGCGCTGAGCACGATGCTGCGCAGATAGTGCAGATTCTCGGAGGTGTAGAGGAACGGGATCTTGTGCCAGGTCGCGAGATCGTGGAACAGGTAATGCGGCATCGGCAGACGCTTCTCGCCGAGCCTGACCCCCGTGCCCAGATGCGGCATCACCTTGTCGATGCTCAGGCGGCGGTCGAAATCGGTGCCGCCGATATGGATGCCGCTCCGCCCCAGGATGTCGCCGGTCCGGTCCGCCTGTCTCGCGCGTTCGGGCGAGAGCCGCGCCACGACGAAGTCCGAGGTGCCGCCGCCGAGATCGACGATCAGCGAAAGCTCCTCGCGATCGAGGCTCTGCTCATAAGCGAGAGCGGCCGCGATCGGCTCGAGCTGGGTTTCGACATGGCGGAAGCCTTCCGCCTTGGCGGCGGCGATCAGCTCGGCCTCGGCGCGCCGGTCGGCCTCCTCATCGTCATCGACGAAATGCACCGGCCGGCCGAGCACGACGCTGTCCAAGGCCGCGCCGTGATACGCCTCGGCGGTCCGCTTCAGATGGCGGATGAACATGCCGATGATGGCGCGCATGGCGACGCGCTTGCGCTGGATCAGCGTGGTCTCTTCGATCAGCGCGCTACCGAGCACGCTTTTCAGGGCGCGCAGCAGCCGTCCCTCGACGCCCTCGACATAGTGCCGGATCGCGTCCCGGCCGAAGCGCACCGAATGGTCCTCTGCGTCGTAGAAGACGGCGCTCGGCAGGGTGACCGCCTCACCCTCCAGCGGACAGAGGAAGGCACGCCCGTCGCCATGCAGCGCCAGGGTCGAGTTGGACGTGCCGAAATCCAGTCCGCAATACCCTGTCGCCATGGTCGGTCCGTCGATCCGAGGTCTGGAAAAGGGGCCGGACAATATGGATCCGGCGCCCCGGACGCAAGACTCCTAGGGGCGCCGTCCCGGCGCAAGTGGGCACCTTACGGCATCACCGTCGGGTCGGTGTTGCGCTCGATCGGCGGCTCCGGCGCATCGTCGCGGTCCGGGAGCGGCCCGGCATCGAGGTCCAGAATCTCGCCCAGCCAAAGCGCATGCCGGAGGTGATCGGCCTTGGGGTGGCCGGTGTTGGGGTGGACCAGCACGGCGAGACCGCGCCGGTTCAGCATCAGCCAGGGCACGAGACGCGGAAATTCGTCAGGCGCGAACGAGACCTGATACATCGGTCGCGTATGCGGGCCGACCAGCCGGTCGTGCCAGCGGCCGAGCCGGACCGCGAATCGCGCACCGATCTCCTCGCGCAGCGCCTCGGCTTCGCGGCGCTGCTCCGGGCCGTCGAAATAGACATGGGCGTGATAGCTGCGGACGGCGGCAAGCTTCTGGACGGTCATGGCCGGATGGTAGCCGGCCGGACCGCCCTCCGTCGATGAAAGAGCGCAGGACGGGCCACCATGGAGACCCGACGACCGCGTCATTGCAGCCGGTCGTTGGTCATCTCCTGGTACTTCATCTTCTGGATATAGTGTTTCTGAGCCCAGGGCAGATTGGGATCGTTCGGGTTTGG
>JAYSFH010000290.1:0-5415 GCA_041913405.1 Dongia sp.
TCACCACCGCGGAATTCGGCAGCATGGTCACGACCAAAGGCGCTTCCTGCGCCACTTGCGCCGCGGTCTCGGCGCCGCGGCATTGCAGCTTCTCCATATCGGCGACCGCGGCGCGGTTGATATCGTTGACCACCAGCCGGAAGCCCTTGCGGCTCAAGTTGGAAGCCATGGGCTTGCCCATGCGCCCGAGCCCTACGAAGCCGATCGTCTCCATATTCACTCCTTCAATCAAATGACTCCTCCCCCGTCCGCGAAGGCGGACATGCGTCCGCGGGCCTCGGGCGAGGCGGCGTGGGGGTGCCCCACAAGGGTTCTAGCCTATCTGAAATCCGAGATGTGCGCGGAAGCGGTTCTTGATGAAAACCGCGTCGCGCGACGGCATGGACCGCGGCGGGTTCTCCGCCGCGACCTTGATGACGAAGAGCCGCGGCCCGCTCGCCGCCTGATGGAGGCTCGGAACCACCGCCGCGATCTCTTCCAGGCTCCGCAGCGTAACCGCCGACGCAAAGCCGCTGGCGCCGGCGATGGCGGCGAGATCGATGCCGCTTGCGGTATGGCTCGCCTGCATGCCGGTCTCGCCGTAACGCTGGTTGTCGATCACCGCGATCGCGAGATTGCGCGGCTTGGCAGCGGCGATGGTGGCGAAGCCGCCGAGGCCCATCAGCTGCTCGCCGTCACCGGTTACCACCAGCACGCGGCGGTCGGGCTGCGCCAGCGCCAGGCCGAGCCCGACCAGGGCCGCGCCGCCCATGGCACCCCAGAGATAATAGTTGCCGTCATGGTCGCCGGCCGCATGCACGTCATAGGTCGGCGAGCCGAGCCCGGTCACCACCAGCAAATCGCCGCGGTCCTTCAGCAAGGCGGCAACGGCAGCGCGGCGGGCGAGGGTGGCGCTCACCATTTCTTCCTCCCCAGCAGGCGCTGGCCGATCAGCACCGCCACTTGGCTGTCGGCGTTGAAGGCGAAGTCCGCCGCCGCCTGCACGGTCTCGATGAGATCGTCGGCGGTCTCGGCGCGCAGCACCTTCACGCCGATCGCCTCCAGCGCGGGCTGCGTCGCGCGGCTCATCGGCACCTGCCAGGGATTGAACTCGGCCCATTCGCCGCGCATGGTCACCAGCATCAGAAGCGGGAAGCGGCCGATCGCCGGCAGCGACAGCATGTTGATGCAATTGCCGACCCCGCTCGACTGCATCAGCAATACCGAACGCTGCCCGCCGAGCCAGGCGCCCGCCGCGATGGCAACACCTTCCTCCTCGGTGGTCAGCACCGTCGAGATCACGTCCGGGTCGACCTGGAACAGGTCGATGAGCGCGGTATGCCCGGCATCCGGCACATAGGCCATCTGCCGGACCGCGGCCGCCTTCAGCACCCGATGAATCTCAGCCGGCCAGCCTTGCGCGCCTTCGGCGCCGTCCATTGTCGCTCTCCAGGATGACTCGATATAGTGGCGGCATGGAACCACGCCCCAATGACGCTCGGCAAGGGCATGACCGGCAAGCACCCCAAAATGGTGAGGGTGCACTCTGCCGTTTCGTCGCCGATCTCCGCTTCGAGGCGATCCCGCCGCGCGTGATCCAGTTCACCAAGGGCCTGCTGATCGACTGGCTGGGTTCGGCTTTGGCGGGGAACGGCGCGCCGCAGGTCGAGACACTCGAACGCTTCGCCGCCGCGATGGGCCCGAGCGACGGCCCCAGCACCATCGTCACCAGCCGCCGCAGGACCAGTCCCTATTTCGCCGCCATGATCAACGCCGCGGCGAGCCATGTGGTGGAGCAGGACGACGTCCACAACGGCTCGGTGTTCCACCCTGCGACGGTGATCTTCCCAGCCGTGCTCGCGGTCGCCGAGGCGGAAGGCAAGTCCGGCCGCGAGATCCTGACCGCCGCGATCGCCGGCTACGAGACCGGGATCCGCATCGGCGAATTCCTGGGCCGGTCGCATTACGAAGTCTTCCACACCACGGGCACCGCCGGCACGCTCGCCGCCGCGATGGCGGTCGGCAAGCTCCTCGGCCTCGACGCCATCGCGCTCAACCACGCGCTGGGCTCCGCCGGCACGCAAGCCGCGGGCCTCTGGGAATTCCTCCGCGACGCCGCGGATTCCAAACAGCTCCACACCGCCAAGGCCGCCAGCGACGGCCTGCTCGCCGCGTATCTCGCGCGCGACGGCTTCAGAGGCGCGACGAGCATTCTCACCGGCAAACAAGGCCTCGCCGCCGGCATGTCGCGCGACGCCGACCCGTCGCACCTCACCGACGGCCTCGGCACCCGCTGGGCCACGGAAGAAACCAGCTTCAAATGGCACGCCGCCTGCCGCCACACCCATCCCGCGGCCGACGCGCTGCAGCTCCTGATGCAACGCGAGAACCTCCGCGCCGAAGACATCGCCGAAGTCACCTGTCACGTCCACCAGGCCGCGATCGACGTGCTCGGCCCGGTCACCGACCCGAAGACCGTGCACCAGGCCAAGTTCTCGATGGGCACGGTGCTGGGGTTGATCGCGGTCCACGGCGTCGCCGACCTCGACGCCTTCGAACGCCACGCGCTCACCGACCCGAAAGTCGCGGCGTTCCGCGAGAAGGTGAAGATGGTCCGCGACGCGGAAGTCGACGCGCTCTATCCGAAGCGCTGGGTGGGCAAGATCACGGCGACCAGCACGCTCGGCCGCAAGCTCGAAGCGCGGGTCGATGAACCGAAGGGCGATCCGGGGAATACGCTGACTGCTCAGGAGTTGGAGGGCAAGGCGATCCGGCTGGCCGAATTTCGCAACGCTGCAGCGGCCGAGGAGATGACTGCGATGCTCGCACGCGTGTGGTCGCTCGATGCAACCCAAGCGACGTCTGATATCTGGCCGCGAACGAACAACAAGTGACGGTAGAATTTCTGTTTATATTTGGTTGTAATACAAACTGAATTTTACGCTTTTGAAGTGCTGACGTTCTTGATAGCTTTTCATCGGGCACGCAGTGAAATCTCGCTCACGTGTCCGCCGAGCTTCCGCCGGCAGCTTGGGTTCTTGAACGCAACGTCTGCCCGCAGCGCGGGCAAGGGGAGCGGTACATATGGGCATGGCGTGTGAGATTCGGGCTCTGACCGAACGGCAAATAGAAGTGTTGCTGGCTAACCCAGACCGAGTCTGGGATGTGGCTTTTGGAGATGACGAAGTAGAGGACGAATACGAAGACGACGAAACAGACGAAACAGACGAAACAGACGAAGACAAAGACGACGATGAAGCCGACGGAAACGAGCACGAAAAGATCGAGGCGTTGCTCGGCGAACCTTTACGAGAGGAACTTTATCTGGATAAGAGCTGGCATGTGCTGCATTTCCTGCTGCGTAGAGCTGCCGGCCGGGCGCCCAGAGACAATAGTGACGATAGCTCCAGCGATTTGATTTTCGGCGAGCTGATTGGAGATGAACCCGCAGATTATTACGGGCCGTATTTGCGGAGTGTCGAGGAAACGCGACAGTTCGCTGATTTTCTCCGGTCGCTGACGCTGGATCAGCTTATGTCGCATTTCAACTGGCAAGAAATGCAGAAAGCCGAGGTCTACCTGGTCTGGAAGGAAGTGGTGGACGCGGAAGAAGAGCGCGATCTACGTGAGTACGCGGGGGGATATTTCGAAGCGCTCCGCGAGTATGTCGTGAAAGCTGCGGAGTCACGCTGCGGGCTGCTTCTTATAGTCAATTGAGCACGATTCCGCGCTCATGAGGCGAAGGGAAGCGGTCGGCCGCGAAGATCAGCGCTTCGTTGATCAGTTTGCTCATGTCGCCTACCTCCCGATCCGCGCAACGCATCGGCAGTTCTCGTGATCTTAGCTTTACGCGGAAAGAATGGTCGGAGTGAGAGGATTCGAACCTCCGGCCCCTGCGTCCCGAACACAGTGCTCTACCAGGCTGAGCTACACTCCGACGCTGGCTCGTAACGGGGTCGCCCCCGCGCAGGGACCCGCTATATACCGTCCGGGTTCCGGGTGCGCAAGCGGCGCGTGGCGGTTTGTTCGGAGGGGCTTAGGGGGTCGCCGGATGGGCCTCAAGCCGCGGCAAGGCCCGCACCCCCGCGGACGAATGTCCGCATTCGCGGAGGGGGTCCTCTCCCCACGGGCGAGGAGCGCACCGAGTGCCCTGTCGCCGCGAATCATAAAGGCTGGCGCCGCGGCGTCCCTTCTCGCCTGGGGAGAAGGACAGGATGAGGGCCTTGCCGCGGCTTGGGAGCTTGCCGGATGGCGCGCGGACGGAGTCCGTTTCGCCGCTCCTCAGGTCGTCAAGACCGTACACCCCAGTGTGTGCTTTGTCAAGCCAGGACCTAAGTCTCTGACAACGCGCGACGACTCAGTCCGGCCGAACGCAAGATTGTTTCGCGGTCTTTGGCTCAGTGGCCGCGCTGGATGCAGAAATCGACCACCTCGGTCAGGGCGCGCTTCTCGGCGCTCTCCTTGAAGATACCGAGCGCGTCCTTGGCCATGGCGCCGTAATGCGCCGCCCGCGCCACCGTGTCCTTGAGGGCGCCGTGGCGGGTCATGAGGGCGATCGCTTCCTGGAGGTCCTCCGGCCGCTGCTCCTGGGCTTCCATGACGCGCTGCCAGAAGGTGCGCTCCTCGGCGCCGCCGCGCAGGAAGGCGAGGATGACGGGGAGGGTGATCTTGCCCTCGCGGAAATCGTCGCCGACGGTCTTGCCCAGGGCCTCCTGCTTGGCCGAATAGTCCAGCGCGTCGTCGATCAGCTGGAAGGCGATGCCGAGGTTGAGGCCGTAGGAGGAGAGCGCCTCCTGCTCGGTCTTCGGCCGCTCGGCGATGACGGCGCCGACCTCGCAGGCCGCGGAGAACAGCGCCGCGGTTTTGCCCTTGATCACGTCGAGATAGGCGAGCTCGGTGGTCGCGGTGTCGTTGCTGGTGATTAGCTGCAGCACCTCGCCCTCGGCGATCACCGCGGAGGCGCTGGAAAGAATCTCCAGCACGCGGAGCGAGCCCGGGATCACCATCAACTGGAAGGCGCGACTGAACAGGAAGTCGCCGACCAGGACGCTCGGCTTGTTGCCCCAGAGCACATTGGCGGACGCTTCGCCGCGGCGGAGCGCGCTGTCATCGACCACGTCGTCGTGCAGCAGGGTCGCGGTGTGGATGAACTCGACGCAGGCCGCCAGCGTCTGGTGATGCTCGCCGCGATAGCCGCACATCCGGGCCGCGGCCAGGGTCAAGATCGGCCGCAGCCGCTTGCCGCCGGCGGCGATGATATGGCCGGCTAGCTCCGGGATCAGCGCCACCGGAGACTGCATCTGCTTCAGGATGATCTGGTTGACCCGCGCCATGTCGGCATCGACCAGCGCGGCCAATCTTTCCAGAGCGTCCGGCTCCCTGCCGGCGCGTTCCGCGTCGAGGTTCACGACTACAGCCAAAGCGACACCAAATCAT
>JAYSFH010000291.1:0-5387 GCA_041913405.1 Dongia sp.
AGGACCCGCCGCCCGCGTATCCCTTCTCGTCTTTATTACAATGTCAAACAGCGTGCGGCGAACCGCAGGAGACACCCTGGCCGATTCGGCTCAAGGCGAAACCCCAAGTATAGGTATTTCCGAGAGGCGATACAAGCGCCTCAGCATCAACCGAAAGGTTGCGCCGAGACGCACCGCCGATCCCCTTCGCGTTTCGCCTTTTGCAAGGCGCCCCGCTCGGGTGGCGCGGTTTTTAGGCGAGTCGTTCCGGGATGTAAAGCAGAAAAGATTTCATCGCGAACGCATATCTGCCTGACGCAAATGCATGCGCGGAAAGCCGCGGAAAATCGCGCTCAGAGCAGGCCCAGTGCCTTCAATTCAGCAACCATCTTGGGCGGGAGATCGGCTTCGGCCCGTGCAGCCCGAAGCGCTGCGCGCTGATCGGCGAGGTCCGCCGGCGCGTCCTCTTCCTCGAGATAACGCCAGCCCTGGAAGGCACGGCGCGGCCGCGTCTCGGTGAGAATCATCTTCGGCTCATAGACGATGGCGCAATAGGCATTGCCCTTCTCGTCGCGGACATCGTCGAGGCGAAGGATCGGGTGCCGCACGCAGATTCGGCCTCGAATCACCCAATAGAGTGAGCCGCCGTCGAGCACTTCCTCGAGCCGCTTCGGCTTCATCCGGGTCCAGTGCGCGTGCTCGTCCGGGCTCTTCAGACCCTTGCGTTTCCTGGCTTTCTTGCAATCGTCGCTGTCGAACCACGCGGCCAGTTCGTCGATGCTTTCGATCCCGACGCACAATTTGACAAGGTGAACGGTCATGCGAAAGACTCAGCACTGTTCCGGGGGACAAGCATTTGCGGCTTGGCGGCATTGGCTTAGAGGATCGCCAGGGCCTGCTTCAAGTCATTGAAGGAGCTTTCGACCATGTCCCCGCTTTCGGCCCACCAATTTTCAAAGGCCCGCCGTTCCATCGCCCTCATTTCTGCGCTCGCGTTGCTCGGCGGCTGCGGCACCGGCACGATCAACTACGTGCATGTCGATTCCAGCTACGACCCGACCTCGCTGGCGCATATCCCCTATACCGGCCCGCTCTACGCCGACGTCTCCGGCAATCCCTTCGGCATTCCGCAGGACGACCTGCAGCGCCTGGTGAACGATGCGATCCAGCCCTCCTCGGCCAAGGCCGAGACCGGCCAGGGCGTCCGCGTGCACATCGCCTTCGGGCCGACGGCGGCCGATCGCGGTTCCGCCTGCAGCATGGGCGGGACCCAGCAGATGTCGAACACGATCTCCGTGGTCGCGGCGCTCTGCCGCGGCGGCGGCAGCGCCACCACCTATCTGATCGGCTCGGTGGACGACATCAGCGGCCCGAGCGATCCCCGCTTCGAGCATTTCCTCCGCCAGGTGACGGTGCAGCTCTTCCCGCGCGTCGATCCCAACCGCGATACGCCCTGCTTCCTGCCGACCTGCTAGTCAGCGAATGAGCTTGCTGATCGAGCGAAACTCCGGGGCATCCGCGCTCCGGAGCCATTCGAACAGCGCCATTTCCGCGGTGATCAGCGTGGCGCCGGCGCGGGCGACCCGGTGCAGTGCCACCTCGCGGCTCTCGGCGCGGCGCGAGGAAACGCAATCCGCGACCACGAAGACCTGGTAGCCCGCCTCGATCAGGTCGAGCCCGGTCTGCAGCACGCAGACATGGGCCTCGACCCCCGCCAGGACGAGCTGCGGCTGGCCGGCGCGCTTCAGCTCCTCCCGGATAACCGGGTTGGCGTGGGCCGAGAACTCCAGCTTCTCCAGCCGCCGGGTGATGAACCCGGTCAAGGCCGGGAGCGTCGGGCCCAGCCCCTTCGGATACTGTTCCGTGGCCAGGATCGGCACGCCCAGCTCATAGGCGCCCTTCAGGAGAGTGCCGCAACGCCCGGTCACATCGTCGGCATCGACCATGGCGGGAACCAGCCGCTCCTGCATATCCACCAGCAATAACAGGGACTTCGCACGTTCGAGCAGCATCCGTTACCCCTCGCATCCTCGAGCTATGCGACCATAGCGCACCCCCCGTCACATTGACAAAACAGCGATTTTTCTTATATTTCCGGCGGCTTAAGCGACTTGGACTCGCGGGCAACCGTCGCTATGCAAGCCTTTGCAACCGCCCGTTTCGGACAACATGAAATTCGCAGATCTGGGGCTTAGCCCCGAACTCCTGAGCGCAATAGCCGATTCCGGCTACGAATCCCCAACCCCGATCCAAGCTCAGGCCATCCCGACGGTCCTCATGGGACGCGACGTGCTGGGTTGCGCGCAGACAGGCACCGGCAAGACCGCGGCCTTCGTCTTGCCGATGATCGACATCCTGAACCACGGCCGCACCAAAGCGCGCATGCCGCGCTCGCTCATCATCGAGCCGACGCGCGAACTCGCGGCACAGGTCGCCGAAAACTTCGAGAAGTACGGCAAGAACATCGAGCTCTCGATGGCGCTGCTGATCGGCGGCGAGAGTTTCACCGACCAGGAGCGCAAGCTCGACCGCGGTGTCGATGTGCTGATCGCCACGCCCGGCCGCCTGCTCGATCTCTTCGAGCGCGGCAAGATCCTGATGAACGACGTCAAGATCTTGGTGATCGACGAAGCCGATCGCATGCTGGACATGGGCTTCATTCCCGATGTCGAGCGCATCGTCTCGCTGATCCCGAAGATCCGCCAGACCCTGTTCTTCTCCGCCACCATGGCGCCGGAAGTGAAGCGCCTGGCCGACGCCTTCCTGATGAACCCGAAGGAGATCACCGTCTCCGCGCCGGCCACCACCGCGACCACGGTCACGCAAGGGCTGGTGGTGTGCGATGAGCTGGACAAGCGCGAAGCGCTCCGCCGTCTGATCAAGTCGGAAGAAGTGACCAACGCCCTCATCTTCTGCAACCGGAAGAAGGACGTTGATATCCTCTACCGCTCGCTCTCGAAGCACGGCTTCAACGCGGCGCAGCTGCACGGCGACATGCCGCAGTCGAAGCGCACCGAGACGCTCGAAAAGTTCAAGAACAACGAAGTGACCCTGATGGTCTGCAGCGATGTCGCCGCGCGCGGCATCGACATCAAGGGCCTCTCCCACGTCTTCAACTTCGACACCCCGCATCACGCGGAAGATTACGTCCACCGGATCGGCCGCACCGGCCGCGCCGGCAAGGAAGGCCGCGCCTTCACCTTCGCCATGCCGGAAGACGGCAAGGCGGTGCAGGCGATCGAGAAGCTGATCGGCAAGGAAATCCCGCGGGTCAACATCGACGGCATCGTCACCCAGGAACTCTCCGACGAGGCGCCGCGGCGTGGCCGCGGTCGCGGCGGCGGCGGCCGGGGCCGTGGCAATGACCGCGGCGAGCGTGGCTCGAGAGGCGACCGTGGTGGCCGTTCCGGCGACCGGGGCCGTCGCGAGCGCGAACCGCAGGAACCGCGCGTCGATGCGATCGACGCCGCGATCCCGCATCCCGCCGCCGAGCTGCACCGTCGCGACCATCTGGCCGCGGCGACCGCGTTGCCGGAGATCGCCGACCAGGTGGCGGCCGATCATCCGATCGCGCCCGTTGTTGTCAGCGGTGTGGCCAGTGGCGTGGTGGGCCCGGTCACCTCGGACGGGTTGCCGAGCCAGACCTACAGCAACAACACCCGCGCCAACAATTCCCGGCATGAGTCGAACCGGCACGAGCGCCGGGCCCAGGCCCATGCCGAGAGCCATGGCGAGCATCACAGCGGGCCGTTCGGCGACCACACGCCGGAATTCTTCGCCCGCGAGCAGCGCCGCGCCCTGCAGATGACCGAGCGCGGGTCGGCACGCTAGCGCCGTCCCGCCTACCCTTTTCAATCAGTTGACCGCGTCACGCCGCAGCCTATGCTGCGGCGTTTTCGTGACAGCGGATTGACGCGGCAATGACGGTCCTCAAGGCGCTCTTTCAGCGCAAGCTCGCCTTGTTCGGGCTGATCGTCATCTTGGGCTTCGTGATCCTGGCGCTGTTCGCGCCCTGGCTGGCGCCCTACCCCTATGCCGAGATGCACAAGGACGGGCTGACCGATTTCGGCAGCCCGCTGCCGCCCGGCGCAAAATACTGGCTCGGCACCGACACGCTCGGCCGCGACCTGCTCTCGCGGCTGATCTACGGCGCCCAGACGACCCTGATCGTCGCCATCATCGCCAACACCATTGCCTGCATGATCGGAACGCTGGTCGGCGTCACGGCCGGCTATCTGCGCGGCCTGGCAGGATCGGCGCTGATGCGCTTCACCGACCTGATGACGGCCTTCCCGGCTCTGCTGCTGGCGATCCTGCTGGCCGCGATGTTCAACCCCAGCCTCTGGATCGTGGTCATCGTCATCGCGATGGTGAACTGGGTTCAGGTCGCGCGCGTCACCTACACCGAGACCATCTCGCTTTCCGAGCGCGAATTCATCACCGCCGAGCGCAGCCTCGGGGCGAGCGCCGGCCGCATCCTGTTCCGCCACCTGCTGCCGCATCTCGTGCCGACCATCACGGTCTATGCGACCCTCGGCATCGCCACCACCTCGCTGACCGAGGCGACGCTCTCCTTTCTCGGCATCGGCGTGCAGCCGCCGACCCCGAGCTGGGGCAACATGGTCAACGAGAACCAGACCTATTTCGAATCCGCGCCCTGGCTGGTCTTCTTCCCCAGCGCCTGCATCGGCATCCTCGCGCTCTCCTTCAACCTGATCGGCGACGCGTTGCGCGACCTGCTCGACCCGACTCTGCGGGGGCGGCACTGATGGGCAGCTACATTCTTCGCCGCCTGGTGCAGATGCTGCTGACCCTGATCGGGATCAGCATCATCACCTTCCTGATCACCCATGCGCTGCCCGCCGATCCGGCGCGGCAGATCGCCGGCCGCACCGCCAGCGCCGCCCAGGTCGAGCAGGTCCGGCATCAATTCGGCCTCGATCTGCCGCTGCACGAGCAATACCTGCATTACGCCGCCAACCTGGCGCAGGGCGATCTCGGCCGCTCCTACGTGCAGCGCACCGACGTCGCGTCGTTGATCGCGGCGCGCCTGCCCGCGACCCTGCTGCTGATGCTGGGCGCCATCGTCTGCGAGCTGCTGATCGGTTTGACCGCCGGCACGATCGCCGCCTTCAAGCGCAACACATCCTTCGACCAGGGCGTCATGATCGGCGCCCTGCTCTTCGTCTCGACCCCGCAATTCCTGGTCGCCTATACCTTGCTCTATGTGTTCAGCAATTGGCTTGGCTGGTTCCCGTTGAGCGGCTACGGATCCTTCCGCCACCTGGTGCTGCCCTCGATCGCGCTCGGCCTGCTGGGCGGTGGCTGGTACGGCCGCATGATGCGCTCCAGCATCATCGAGGTGCTGCGCCAGGATTACGTGCGCACCGCCAGGGCAAAGGGTCTCA
>JAYSFH010000292.1:0-5371 GCA_041913405.1 Dongia sp.
GGGGGCTGGCCGAAACTCCGCGCATGGAGTCGCCGGGCCGGGCCGGGGTCGTGGCCGGGACTTTAATTAACCCCCTGAAATTCCACAAGCCCGCCGCGGTTTGGTCATGAACCGGCGGCATCATCCGCCCCGCCATGTCCGCCCCCTTCGTCTGCCGCCATGCCCACCGGAATGTCGCCCGGTTTGAAGTTGCCCGCCCGCCGCAAATCCCTATATTCCGGGGCAACGGTGCAATTGCGGAATCCGGAATGCCCCAGCGCGCTTCCAAGGGTCGACCCCTCACCATATTGCTAGCCTCGCCGCGCGGCTTCTGCGCGGGGGTGGATCGCGCCATCCAGATCGTCCAGCGTGCCCTGGAGCGGTTCGGCGCCCCGGTCTATGTCCGCCATGAGATCGTGCACAACCGGCATGTCGTGCAGGAGTTGGAGCGTCAGGGCGCGGTCTTCGTCGAGGAACTGGACGAGATCCCGGGTCAGTATCCTGTCGTCTTCTCCGCGCATGGGGTGCCGAAATCCGTTCCCGCCGACGCGGAAGCGCGCGACCTGCTCTATCTCGACGCGACCTGCCCGCTGGTCAGCAAGGTGCACCGCGAGGCCGAGGTTCATTACAACGCCGGCCATCACCTGATCCTGATCGGCCATGCCGGGCATCCTGAGGTGATCGGCACGATCGGCCAGTTGCCGGCCGGCGCGGTCACCCTGATCGAAACCGCCGAGGACGCGGAGAGGCTCGAGTTCAAGGACCCGACCCGGCTCGCCTACATCACCCAGACGACGCTTTCGATCGACGACACGGTCGGCATCATCGACGTGCTGCGCCGCCGCTTCCCGGCGATCCACGGGCCGCGCAAGGAAGACATCTGCTACGCCACCACCAACCGCCAGTCGGCGGTGAAGACCATCGCCGAGCGCTGCGACCTCATGCTGGTGATCGGCGCGCCCAATTCCTCGAACTCGCGCCGCCTGGTCGAGGTGGCGAAGAGCTGCGGCTGTCCCGAAGCGCATCTGGTGCAGAAGGCGACCGAGATCGACTGGAACTGGCTGGAGAATGTCGAGACCGTGGGCATCACCGCCGGCGCCTCGGCGCCCGAGCTCCTGGTCCAGCAGGTGATCGACGAGCTCAAGGAGCGCTTCGACGTCACCATCGAGGAAGTCTCGGTCACGGTCGAGACCACCCATTTCAAGCTGCCGCGCGCCCTCACCGCCTAACCCCCGTCACTGCTGAGTTACATGGCCGTCTATACCGAAGTCCCCGACGGCGATCTCGCCCAGTTCATCGCCGGATACGACATCGGCGATGCCGTCTCCTGCAAGGGCATCGCCGAGGGCGTCGAGAACAGCAACTACCTGCTGCGCACGACCGGCAAGGATGGCAAGGGTGGCACCTTCATCCTCACGCTCTACGAGAAGCGGGTGAAGCTCGAGGACCTGCCCTTCTTCATCGGCCTGATGCAGCATCTCGCGGGCAAGGGTCTCAACTGCCCGACGCCGATCACCGACCGCAACGGCCAGGCGCTGAAGACGCTCTGCGGCCGGCCGGCGGCGATCATCAGCTTCCTCGAAGGCATGTGGCCGCGCCGGCCCAATGAAAAGCACTGCCAGGCTTTGGGCGGCGCACTGGCCGATTTCCACCTGAAGGGCCGCGACTTCGCCCTGCGCCGGCCGAACAATCTCTCGGTCGAAGGCTGGCGCAAGCTGATCGCCGACACCGCCGCCCGCGCCGACGAGGTCGAGCCGGGCCTCAAGGATCGCCTCGCGGCCGAGTTCGCCCATCTCGAGGCGCACTGGCCGAAGAATCTCGAAAGCGGCGTCATCCATGCCGATCTCTTCCCGGACAATGTCTTCTTCCTCGGCGACAAGCTGTCCGGGATCATCGACTTCTATTTCGCCTGCACCGATTTTCTGGCCTATGACCTGGCGGTCTGCCTGAACGCCTGGTGCTTCCAGCCGGATTTCAGCTTCAATGTCACCAAGGCGAAGCTGATGTTCGACAGCTATCGCAAGATCCGCCCGATCCCCGAGGCGGAGATGCAGGCCATGCCGCTCCTGGCCCGCGGCGCCGCACTGCGCTTCCTGCTGACCCGCCTCTACGACTGGCTGAACCACCCGCCGGGCGCCTTTGTGAAACCGAAGGATCCGGTCGAATACATCAGGAAGCTTCGCTTCCATCAGGGCGCCCGCGACATCGGCGCCTACGGCTTGAAATGACCGACAAGCCCATCGTCGACATCTTCACCGACGGCGCCTGCAGCGGGAATCCCGGTCCCGGCGGCTGGGGCGCGCTGCTGCGCTACGGCAAGGTCGAGAAGGAGCTCTCCGGCGGCGAGGAGCAGACCACCAACAACCGCATGGAGCTGATGGCGGCGATCGCAGCACTCGAGGCGCTGAAGCGCCCGGCGGTGGTGCGGGTCCATACCGACAGCCAGTATGTGAAGAACGGCATCACCGAATGGGTGGCGCAGTGGAAGCGCCGCGGCTGGCGCACCGCCGACAAGAAGCCGGTCAAGAACTCGGATCTCTGGCAGCGCCTGGAAAAGGCGGAGGAGCCGCACCAGGTCCAGTGGCTCTGGATCAAAGGCCATAGCGGCCATGTCGAGAACGAGCGCGTCGACCAGCTGGCCCGGCTGGCCATACCGGCGAAGGCGGTCGGATAGAGGGAACGCTCCACCCCAACACCGGTTGATCTGCCACGCCCCGGTGTTCAATGGGATGGCATCCCTTGCGCAGACTCGGCAAAATACTTCTCTGGGTGTTGGGAACCTTCGTCGCGCTGATGGTGGTGGCCGCCATCGGGATCTATGCGCTGCTCAATTCCTCCTATCTCCTCGAACAGGCTCAGGGACGCGCCAGCAAGGCGACCGGCCGCGCCGTCACCATCGGCGCGCTCGATGTCGATTGGAGCTGGACCCCGGTGATCCATCTCCGCGACGTCAACCTCGCCAATTCGGAATGGGGCGAGGCGGAGCAGATGTTCTCCGCCGAGAGCGTGGCCTTCGCGATCAAGCCCTGGCCGCTGCTCGGCGGGCATGTGGTGCTGCCTTTCATCCGAATCGAAACCCCGAAAGTCTCGCTGGAGAGGCGTAAGGACGGCGCCAGCAATTGGGACTTCAACGAAAATCCCGTCGCCGCGACCGCCGTGGAAGCGGTGCGGCCCGATGATCGCGCCGAGGCGCCATTCATCGGCCAGCTGGCGATCACCAAAGGCAAGATCGCCTATCGCGACGCATCGCGAAAGCTGAAGCTGGACGGCGACATCGATCTCGCCGCCGGCGAGGCCGCGGGCAACGATCCGACCGTCGAGTTCAAGGCCGAGGGCACCCTGGAAGACCGGCCGCTCAAGCTCGCTTTCGAGGGCGGCTCAATCGCCATGCTGCGCGACACCGAGCACCCCTACCCGCTCGATCTCCGCGTCGATTACGGCGCCACCTTCATCACCTTGAAGGGCACGGTCGGCGATCCCTTCACCTTCGGGAACGCGGACGTGAAGATGCATCTCAAGGGCCCCGACCTCGCCGACGTCTTCCCGGTGCTCGGCATTCCGGCGCCGTCCACCCCGCCTTACGACCTCGCCGGCGACTTGAAGCGCACGCCGAAGGAATGGCGGCTGGAAGACATGAAGGGCCGGATCGGCAACAGCGACGTGACCGGCATCGTCGCGGTCGAGCCGCGCGAGAAGCGCAACTACCTCGAAGCCAAGCTGGTTTCCAACAATCTCGACTTCGACGATCTCGGCCCGCTGATCGGCATTCCGCCGGAAACCAGCGAAACCGCTTCCAAGGAACAGAAGAAAGAGGCCGGCGAGATGAAGGCGGAGGGCAACCTCTTCCCCGACAAGCCGCTGCAGACCGAGAAGCTGCGCGCCATGGACATGGACGTGACCTTGGACGCGAAGAAGGTGAATGCCGCACCCTACCTGCCGGTGAAGGCGATCACCTTCAACGTGAAGGTCGATGACGGCAATGCCCAGTTGAGCAAGCTCGAGATGGCCGTCGCCAACGGGACGGTGACCGGCAAGATGGGCCTCGACGCGCGCAAGGACGTGCCGCTCGCGACCGCCGAGCTCTTTCTGAAGAACCTCGACCTCGCGACCTTCTTCAGGGGCTCTGAGTACATCGAGACCACCGACGGCAAGATCGGCGGCAAGGTCACCTTGCAAGGCAACGGCAAATCGCTTGCCCAGGTGTTCGGCAGCGCCGACGGCGCAGTCGAGCTCGGCATGACCGGCGGTTGGTTCAGCGGGCTCATGCTGGCACTGGCCGACCTCGACATCCAGAACGCGCTCTTTCTCTACATCACCGAAGACCACAAGATCCCGGTGCGCTGCGTCGCCGGCGGCCTCACCTTTTCCAGGGGCAACGCCAAGTTCTCGCGCACCCTGATCGACACCAAGGAATCGGTGATCTACGTCAACGGCAACATCGACTTGAAGTCCCAGACCATGAAGACCGAGCTCGACGCCGATTCCAAGGTGGTGAGCGTGCTCAACATCCCGGCGCCGATCCTGATCCAGGGCAAGATCCGCCAGCCGAAATTTTCGCTGGGCAAGGGTTTCCCGATCCCGATCCCGCGGATCGGCGATGCCGAGGACAAGCCCTGCGATAAGATGCTGAACGACATCTTCTCGCCCTCATAGCCATCATGCCCGGGCACAGCGGACGAATGTCCGCATTCGCGGACGGGGCCGGGCATCTCGTGCCGTCGGATAAAGATCGCCGGGTCTACGTTAGCGAATGTCCGCATTCGCGGACGGGGCCCGGCGATGACGACCGGAGGTGGCGGCCATCGCCTCCACCGCCGCGACGGCGGTGAGAAAGGCGCCGTGGGCGGTCCCGGCAAACTCGACCGAACAGGCCTCGCCGGCGAAGAACAGGATGTCGTCGATCGGCCGCGCCAGTTCAGCGCGCTGATGGCTGGCGCCCGGCACCGCCGATGAATAGGAGCCGAGCGTCCAGGGATCGCCGGCCCAGGCGGTGACGATGCTGCGGGTCGAGAGAGCGTTGCGGATATCGCTGCCGAAGGCGCCGACCAGGCGCTCGGTCAGATAATCCACCGAGGCCGCGGCGCCGGCCCGCTCCAGCCAGGCGCCATGGCGCCCGCCGGTCACACCGACCACATAGTCATAGCCGAACGGCCGCAGCTGGGTCGCGATCGGCATCTCCCCGTCCCGCATGAGGGTGGCGCTGGTCGGCGCCTCGGGGCCGAAGGGATTATGCTTCAGCAGGATGCCGATCCGGTTGTGCACGCCGAGCGGCACCTCGCCGGCCGCCGCCAGCTTCCAATCCGGCAGCGGCGGGTCGAAGGCGATGCGCCCGGAAGCCAGCAGGTTGGTCGACACCGTCAGCAACAAACGGCGGCCGGTGATGTTGCCCTTG
>JAYSFH010000293.1:0-5368 GCA_041913405.1 Dongia sp.
AGGTCTTCTGGAAATTCGTGCAGCTTCGCTAGGGCGCGGTCGAGCAGGTCGAGCTGGTGCTTGAGCGCCGGGTGGCGCGCGGGCGGCAGGATCTCGATCAGGCTCTCGATCATGGCCCGGAGGCGCCGCGAGACCTGGAAGTTGCCGGCGCCGTAGAGCCGGATCTCGGCGAAAGTCAGGTGCACGAAGTCCTCCCAGTTCGGGGTGCGGGCGATCACCCGCAGCGCGCCGCCCGGCTCGAAGATCTGGTCGTTGTGCAACTGCCTGAGGCCGACCGCGCGCAGCAGGCGCTGCAGCTGGTCGATCGCCAGCACGGCGGTGGTCGGGTCATTTATGGCCGCGGAAAGCGCCTTGATCGCGATATCCACCACGATGCGGAAGGCGAAGGTAGAATCCTGGTCGATCGTGCGCTCCGGCCCGAACGCGACCGTGCCGCGCAATTGCCGTGCGTCGATGTCGCCTTTGCCGCCATGGACGCGGAACAAGGCTTCGTCGGCGCCGACGAAGTCGCCGATCATCGGCACCAGCTCGATCACCGCATCGGCCTGGCGCGCCAGCGCGGTGATCGCCCTGATATTGATCGCCAGCATGATCGCGGATTGCCCCTCATGGGTCACCACCTGGCGGGGCGCGGGCAGCAGCGCGGCGGCCTGCGGCGGTGCGGCGCCCGGCTCCAGCCGGTGCGGGTAGACCTCGCGGATGGCGGCGCGGCCCTGCTCGCCGACCAGCCAGAGGATGCTCACCGGCCGCAGCATCCGCGCCGCATAGTCGATCAGGAAGAGGAAGGCGGCGAGGGAGAGATAACCGAGCAGGCCGGCGATAAGCGCGGAAAGGGGGGCCGGGCCGCTCTCCAGCCGCGCCGAGGTCCCCATCGCGAACAGGAAGGTGAAGATCAGCAGGCCGACGATGAAGCGCAGTGCATTGTTGCTGAGCAGGGTGGCGGCGATGATCCGCGGCGTGAGCTGGCCCCCGGCCACCTGGATCGCCACCAGCAGCGAGCCCAGGGTGAAGATCATGAAGGTCAGGGTGAGATTGATGATGGTCTGCACCACCACCCTGGGCCCGGCCTCGCCCAGGAACCAACCGGGGGTCCATCCGAGGCCGGTTTCAAGCGCCGCCACCAGGCGGATTCCGGCGAAATAGAGCAGCACCGCGGCAAACGGCACGATCCAAAGCGAGGACCGCATATAGCTTCTGAGGCTATACCATTGGTTCCAGAGCATTGGCTTCCCCCGACCCGCGGCTGGGTCCCACGCCGAGCATCCCAGTTCGACGATGCGGCGATGGGGCGGGAAAGAGGGAGTACGGACGCGCTATTTACAGTAACGCGGCGGTTCCGGGCCCTAGCGCAAAGCCGGCATGATCCCGGCCTCGACCCGCCGGCGTTCGCTGGAGGGCGCCTTGCCGGTCCAGGCGTGGTAGCTCCGCGAGAAATGCGCCGCGCTGCCGAAACCGCAGGCGACCGCGATCTCGACCACCGGCATATCGGTGTACTGCAGCAGCGCCCGGGCGCGCTGCAGCCGGAGATCGAGGTAATAGCGCCTAGGGGCCATCTTGAAATGCTTGTGGAACAGCCGCTCGAGCTGGCGCAGGGACAGGCCGGCGGCGTCGGCCAGCTTCTCGGCGTCGAGCGGGTCCTCGAGATTGCTTTCCATCAAGGCGATGGCGCGGGCGAGGCCGGTATGGCTGATCCCTTGGCGCACCCGGGGCTCCATCCGCTGGCGGTCGAGCGGGTCGCGGATCTGGGCATGGATGAACTGCTCGGAAACCGCGGTCGCCAGCCGGTGGCCGTGCTGCAGCGAAATCAGATGCAGCATCATGTCCAGCGCAGCGGTGCCGCCGGCGCAGGTCAGCCGGTTGCGGTCGATGATGAAGAGGGCGTTCTCGACCTCGACCTTGGGGAAGGTCTCGCGGAAGGAATCCAGGCTCTCCCAATGTGTGGTCGCGGGGTAGCCGTCGTGCCGCCCGGCCGGGGCCGGGAGGATGGTGCGGGGCTCCTGGCCGCCGCGCTCGGCGCCGGCGCCGGAGAGCTTCAGCAGCCACGACTTGATGCGGCGGTCGTAATGCCGCTCCGGCTCGAAGCCGGCGCAAATCACCAGCATGGGGTAAAGCGGGGCGTCGTCCAGCGCGCGGTCGGCGACCAGCGACATGCCGTTCGACACTTCGACCGACTGCCCGTCGCGCGAGACGATCTCCCAGCGATAGAGCTCGCGGCCGGCCAGCCGGTTCGCCACGCGCAGCGGCTCGATGGCGGAAACGAAGGCCATCATCGAGAACTGCGACAGCAGCAGGAATCCCAGCGTCTGGGGTGCTTCAATCGCCGGCATGGCCAGCATGGCAGGCAGGTCCCGTCCCGGTTTGCGGCATTGCGGGAGACATTCGGGGCTCCGCCGCACCCCCTCAGTTCGGCGATGTCGCTCAATCTAACGCCCATGTCGCAATTGCGCAATCGCGACAGACCCATACGGCATAAAGGGTTAAGTCACAGGGATGGCTTACCGAACCCGGGGAAAGTGGGTTCGACCAAGGGGCTTGTAAAATTCAGGCGGGGTGCGCGGCGGTGCCGCGGGTTTCCGCACATCTTCGCTTTCGTTTCCCGCCGGTTCCGCATCCGGCCCGGGCCGCGGCGGCGTATCTGGGAGTCATCCGATTGGCACGCAGCGGGTGCTATCGAGGGCGGCGTATCAAGAACGCGTATGGGTAAGTGAGTTCTTGGAATGCCGGCTGAGGCTTATTGCGACGGGTTGGGTCTTTCTGCATAGTGGTTGTTAAGAACGGCCCGGGCCTCGCTCGCGAAACCGTCACGCAACAGACGCCGCTTCGGCATTGTGTCGTTTGCGGCAAACAGGAGGGAGAGCATGAATCGCTGGGACGAACTGCAACTTGCTGCCGTTGAGGGAAAGATCAGCCGGCGCGACTTTATGCGTCGCGCGGCCGCCCTGGGCATCACCACGACGCTGGCTTCGGGCATCCTGAGCTCGGCCGGCTATGCCGCCACGCCGAACAAGGGCGGCCTGTTCCGCCTCGGCATGGAAGGCGGCTCGCCGTCGGACTCGCTCGATCCGCGCACCTATGCTGACTCGGTGATGATCCACGCGTCGCTGACCGTCTGCAACAACCTGGTCGAGTTCGACGAGAAGGGCCAGCCGACCGGCGAGCTGTTCGAGAGCTGGGAAGTGAAGCCCGGCGCCAAGGAGTGGGTGTTCAACGTCCGCAAGGACATCACCTTCTCCAACGGCAAGACCCTCGACGCCGACGATTGCATCTACTCGATCCAGATCCACCGCGGCGAGACCAAGTCGCCGGCCAAGGGCATCCTCGAGCAGATCAGTGAGATCAAGGCGCTCAACAAGAACCAGGTCGCGATCACGCTGGCCGACGGCAACGCCGACTTCCCGGTGATCCTCGGCGACTACCACTTGATCGTGGTGCCGAAGGACTTCACCGACTGGGATCACCTGGTCGGCACCGGCGCCTATGAGCTCGACGGCGATCCGGAATACGGCGTGCGCCTCGGCTTCAAGAAGCGCAGCGGCGATTACTGGAAGGCGGGCCGCGGCAACTTCGACGCGGTCGAGATCCGCAACATTCAGGATCAGGCCGCCCGCACCGCGGCGCTGCAGTCGAACGAGATCGACGCGGCCAACCGCCTCGACGCGCGCACCGTGAAGAAGCTGATGGAGGACAAGAACCTCCAGATCGTCCGCACCAAGGGCACCGGCAACCGCTACTGCTTCGTGACCCGCGTGACCGACGATCCGTACACCAACAAGGATCTGCGCACCGCGCTGAAGTACGCGATCGACCGCGAGAAGATCATCGAGCAGGTCTACAGCGGCTTCGCGGTTCCGGGCAACGACCACAACCTCGACGCCCTGAACCCGTTCTACAACACCGCCATGCCGCAGATGAAGTACGACCCGGACAAGGCCGCTTTCCACTTCAAGAAGGCCGGCGTCACCATGCCGATCGATCTGCAGACCTCGGACGGCGCCTGGAACTCGGCGGTCGATTGCGCCCAGCTCTTCCAGGAGTCGGCGAAGAAGGCCGGCGTGCCGCTCAACGTGAAGAAGGTTTCCGGCGACGGCTACTGGGACAACGTCTGGCTCAAGGTGCCGTTCTGCGCCGTGTACTGGGGCCGTCGTATGTCGGCCGACCAGTCGTTCACGCAGGTGTTCGGCGAGGCCTCGGACTGGAACGACACCAACTGGAAGGTGCCGGAGTTCCAGGACGTCATCAAGAAGGCCCGCGCCGAGACCGATGGGGCGAAGCGCAAGGAGCTGTACTGGAAGGCCCAGGAGATGATCGCCGACGACGGCGGCTTCATCTGCTTCGCCATCACCGACTATCTCGACGGCTATTCGAGCAAAGTCGCAGGCATCAAGCCGCACAGCCGCTACGACCTGGACGACAACCGCGCTGCGGAAAAGGGCTGGTTCGCGTAAGCGGACTGGTGATTTCGGAGCCGGGCAGCGATGTCCGGCTCCGGACATCCCAATCCGATACCGATGTCGGTCCGCGCAGGCGGTATTTGCAGTTTCTATCCGATAACGTGGTGATCGGCAGTCCAGGGGGGACGGCGCGATGGGAAGAACTATTGCGATTCGAATCGTCCTCGGACTGCTGACGCTGCTCGGCGTCAGTATTCTGATCTTCGCCGCCACAGAGATCCTGCCGGGCGACGTCGCCACGGCGGTGCTGGGGCAGGGTGCTACACCCGAGACGGTCGCGGTGTTCCGCAAGGAGCTCGGCCTCGACCAGCCGGCCTACCTGCGCTACCTGCAATGGCTGGGCGGCGCGGTCCAGGGCGACTTCGGCTTCGCCCTCACCAACAAGCGCGACATCGTGAAGACCATGTCGCCGAAGCTCTTCAACACGCTGTTCCTGGCCGGCTACGCGGCTTTGATCGCCGTGCCGCTCGCCGTGGGCCTCGGCATCCTCGCCGCGATCAAGGAAGGCAAGTGGATCGACAAGACGGCGAACATCGTCTCGCTGGCCGCGATCTCGATGCCGGAATTCTTCCTCGGCTACATGATGATCTTCATCTTCTCGGTCAATCTCGGCTGGCTGCCGTCGCTGGCGACGGTCTACAGCAGCATGCCGATGGACAAGCGGCTCGTCGTCGTCGCCATGCCCGCGGTCTGCCTCACCTTGCTGGTAACCGCGCATATGCTGCGCATGACCCGATCGTCGGTGCTGGCGATCATGTCCCAGCCCTATATCGAGATGGCCTTCCTGAAGGGCCTCAGTCGTGCCCGCGTGATCTTCGTCCATGCCTTGCCCAACGCGGCGGCGCCGATCATCACCGTGGTGGCGCTGAACCTCGCCTATCTCAACGACGGCGTGGTGGTGATCGAATCGGTCTTCG
>JAYSFH010000294.1:0-5347 GCA_041913405.1 Dongia sp.
CGCGCCTCGCACGCCGGCGTGCGCGCCGGCGCCGACAAGCTGGGCGCCCCCGGCACGCCGCTCGCCCTGGTCATCAACAATGCCGGCGTGATGGCCTGCCCGCTGCTGCGCACCGAAGACGGATTCGAGATGCAGTTCGGCACCAATCATCTCGGCCATTTCCTCTTCACCAACCGCATCGCCTCGCTGCTGCAGCCGGGCTCGCGGGTGGTGGCGCTGGCCTCGATGGGCCATCGCTATGCCGATGTCGATCTCGAGGATCCCAGCTTCGAGCACACCGCCTACGATCCCTGGCAGGCGTATGGACGATCGAAAACCGCAAACATCCTGTTCGCCGTCGCCTTCGACAAGCGGCATCGCGAGCGGGGCGTGCGCGCAACCGCGGTGCATCCGGGCGGCATCAAGACCGAACTCGGCCGTCACTTGAGCGACGCCGACTTCGACACGCTGCTGGCGCGGCTGAACGCGGACCTCGCCGCCAAGGGCAAGCCGCCGTTCTGGCTGAAGACGGTTCCGCAGGGGGCCGCGACCTCGGTCTGGGCGGGCGTGGTTGCGCCTGCCGACGCGGTCGGCGGACGCTATTGCGAGAACTGCCAGGTGACCACGCGCATCACCGACGGCGACATCGACATGGTGGACGGCGGGGTGCGGCCCTACGCCGTCGATCCCGATCGAGCCGAGCGGCTCTGGGCGAAGAGCGAGGAACTGGTCGGCGAAAGCTTCATGTGATTGAGAGGGCCGCCGCGCCTAGCGGAAGCAGCCTTCGACCAGCATGCGGAAGGCGACGGCGCGGTGGCTCATCGCGTGTTTCTGCGTCGGATCCATCTCGCCGAAAGTGATGTCGAAGCCGGTCGGGACGAAGATCGGGTCGTAGCCGAAGCCGTGAGCTCCGCGCGGTGCATCGGCGAGCGTGCCGAAGACCTTGCCCTCGAAGACCTCGCAATGATCGTCGGGCCAGGCCAGCGCCAAGGCCGCGACGAAATGCGCGCCGCGCGGCTTGGCGGCAATGCCTTTCAGCACGCGGTCCATGGCGAAGCCGAAATCCTTCGACGGCCCGGCCCAGCGCGCGGAGAAGATGCCGGGCGCGCCTTCGAGGGAATCGACGCAGAGACCGGAATCGTCGGCAAGCGCCGGCAGCTTCGACGCCCGCGTGGCGGCCAGCGCCTTCAGCCTGGCGTTGCCGACGAAGCTGTCCTCGGTCTCGTCCGGCTCGGGCAGACCGAGCGCGGCGGCGGAGATCACCTCGATCGCAAAGGGCTGCAGCAGCTCGGCGATCTCCTTCGCCTTGCCCGGGTTGTGGCTGGCAAGAACCAGCTTCCGTTCGGTGAAGCGGCGCGGCATCTAAAGTCCGAGCACCTGCTTTTGCAGCGCATTGAGCTCGTTGACGCCTTTGCGGGCGAGCTTCAGCAATTCCAGGAACTGCGCCTCCGAGAAGGCGTGCTTCTCGGCGGTGCCCTGCACCTCGACGATGCCGCCGGAGCCGGTCAGCACGAAATTGGCGTCGGCCTCGGCGCTGGAATCCTCCTCGTATTCGAGGTCGAGCACGCATTGGCCATTGTGGATGCCGCAGGAGACCGCCGCCACCTGATCGACCAGCGGGATGGTCTTGATGGCGCCCATCTCCTTCATGAAGGCGAAGCAGCGATAGAGCGCGACGTAGGAGCCGGTGATCGCCGCGGTGCGCGTCCCACCGTCGGCCTGGATCACGTCGCAGTCGAGGCGGATCTGGCGCTCGCCGAAGCCGGTCATGTCGGTCACGGCGCGCAAGGAGCGGCCGATCAGGCGCTGGATCTCCTGGGTGCGGCCGGACTGCTTGCCCTTGGCGGCCTCGCGGTCGGTGCGGCTGTGGGTCGAGCGCGGCAGCATGCCGTATTCGGCGGTGACCCAGCCCTTGCCGCTGCCCTTCAGGAAGCTCGGCGCCTTCTCCTCGAGGGTCGCGGTGCAGAGCACATGGGTGTTGCCGAACTTGACCAGGCAGGAGCCCTCAGCATAGCGGTTCACGTCGACCACCAGTTCGACGGCGCGCAATTGGTCGGTCGATCTGCCGGACGGCCGGGCAGCAACAGTAGCCATGAAACAATCCCTGGAATGGAGGCTGGAGACGGCGCGGAACCTACACGGCGCAGGCCGGTGGTGCAATGCAGGGGCGCAGTCCGGCGGCGATTACGCGGTGCGGCGGAGGATGGCGCCCCAGCGGTCCTGGACGATGGTGAAGCCGGCGGGAAGATGCGCGCGCATGGCTTCGACGGTGTGGCGTCGGCCGACCATGCTGCCGTCCGGCTGGGGCACCGGGGTGTTGTCCAGGACGGCGAAGGTCTTCCGCGCCAGCAGGCTGCAGACATTGGCGAGGTAGCGCGGCAAGGCCGATTCCTCGACATGTGGCAGCACCTTGCGCGAGAACAGGAAGTCGGGCTTGAGGGCGGCGATCTCGCGCAACACCGGTTCCGAGATGACGCCGAGCCTGACCTGCTTCTCGGCGATGAGGTCGGCGAGGCGGGCGCGGCCGAACTCGTAGAAGTGGTCGCTGAGGTCGATGCCGTAGAAGCGGCCGCGGTCGAGATAGTTGATGATCGGCTCGGCGGCCCAGAGCGAGCCGCAGCCGTATTCGACGCAGAGATGTTCGGGCTTCAGGCCGTATTCGATCATGCGCTGGGCCCAGCGCTCGGCCTTGGCGCGGGTATAGGCCTCGTCGCGGATCTTGGCGCCGAGCGTGCTGTGCTCCGCACCGGCGGCGAGCTTCTTCTCCATGAAGCGGAGATAGCGTTCCTCCGCCGGCTTGCGGAACAGCGCCTTGAAACGCTTGAAAGCTTTTTGCACGGGGGACGCCTCGGAACGCGCCAAAGTGGAGTTCTTCAAAACCAGCAATCGCCAGGGTTCGGGCCAGGGCCCGTTCTAATCGGGCACGCTCATACGACATTCCCGGCGGGACGGCAACGTGCCAGAGCGCCCTAAACCGTCCGCACGCGGCCGGCCCCCAGCGCGCAGATTGACGCACCCAGGGTGATGAGGGCGAACAGGATCGCGACCGGCGGCCAGCCGCCGAAGGCGTCGTGCACCAGGCCGACCGCCAGGGGGCCGGCCAGCGCGCCCATCACATAGCCGACGCTCTGGGTCATGCCGGAAAGCCGGGCCGCAGTCTCCGGATTGCCCCCGCGCTGGGCGATCATGGTGAGGGCGATGGCGAAGGCGCCGCCCTGGCCGATCCCGAGCAGCACCGACCAGAACCACATGCCGCCGATCGGCGCGAAGAGATAGCCGAGCAGACCCGCAAGCCCCAAGGCCATCATGAGCAGCGCAGCGAGCCGGAGATCGCCGCGGCGGCTGGCCATCAAAGGCGCGACCTGGGCGCCCGCGCCTTGCACCAGGATCGAGAGGCCCAGCATCAGGCCGCTCGACGGCACGTCCATGCCCCGGTCCTGCAGGATCTTCGCACCCCAGCCGAACACGCTGTAGGCGAGCGACGAGGCGAGGCCGAGATAAACCGTGACCTGCCAGGCCAGCGCGCTGGTCCAGAGGTTGCGCGTCTGGGTGATGGCAACCTGGGGTGCGGAATGGAACTGCGCGCGCAAGGGCACCCAGGCCGGCAAGGCGATCAAGGCCAGCAGCCCCCAGACCGCGAGCGCCGTCGTCCAATCGGTGGCGAAGAGGATCTCCACCTGCGGCGCCAGGGCCGCGGCACCGGCGGCGCCGACGCAGAGCATCATCGTGTAGAAGCCGGTGACGGCGCCCACCTTCTGCGGAAAGTCGCGCTTCACGATGCCCGGCAGCAGCACGTTCATCATGCCGATGGCCAGTCCCGCGACCACGCCGCTGCCGTAGAGCATCGCCGCGGATGGCACCAGACGCATGGCACAACCTACGGCCACCGCGATGAGTGCCGCGAAGATGACATTCTCCGCGCCGAAGCGGCGGCCGAGCACCGGCGCCAGCGGGCCGATCAGGCCGAAGCAGAGCACCGGCAGCGTCGTCAGGATGCCGGCCTCGCTGCGGTCGAAGCCGAGCGACTGCACGATCTCCTCGAGCAAAGGCCCGACGCTGGTCACTGCCGGCCGGAGGTTGAGCGCCACCAGGCCGAGGCCGACCAGCATCGCCAGCGGGCTCAAGCTGCGCGCTGTGGAGGGCGTGGGGTTGGAAATGATCTCAGCTCCGCGCTTTGAGCAGGTTCATGAAATTGTCGTAGAGCCGCCGCGAATCCCGGGCGAAGACCGGCATCTTGTTGCTCGCCTCGGCGTCGAGCCTGGCGAGCGCGCCCTCGCCCAAGGTCTCGTCGAGGGCGCAGGCATAGGCCGGAACCTCGCCCCATTCGCCGACCGTCTTCGTGGTCAGCTCGGTGTGGTACTGCAGCCCGTAAGCCAGGTCGCCGATCCGCATCGCCTGGTTGGCGCAGGCCGGGGAGTCGGCGAGGATCGCCGCGCCCTCCGGCGCCTCCAGCACCGCGGCGCCATGCCATTGCAAGGCCTGGAACGGCGTTTCGATCCCGGCGAACAGCGGATCCGCCCGGCCGGCCGCGGTCAAGTGGACGTCAAGGATGCCGACTTCGGCTTTCTCCATCTTGCCGACCTTGCCGCCCAAGGCCGCACCCAGCAGCTGGTGGCCGAGGCAGAGGCCCATATAGGGCCTGGCCCGGTCCTGGACCCATTCGCGGATCGCGGCCTTCTCGGCCTTGAGCCAGGGATGCTCGGTCTCCTCCCAGACATCCATCGGCCCGCCCATGACCCAGAGCGCGTCGTAATTGTCGAGGCTGGGGATCGGCTCGCCTTCGTCCAGCTCGACCGCATCCCAGGCGATGCCGTCGGCGGCGAAGAAGTCGCGGAAGACGCCGGGATGCTCGACCGCGATATGCTGGAAGACCAGGAAACGCATGTGATTTGGACCGGTGAAATGGGCGGAAATTTTGCGGGAGGGCCGCAGTCGAGCATGCCCAAAACAGGGCTGCAACGATAATTCGCAGATATTGACGCATTGCGCCCCCATACCTAGATTCGGAAAGGTCTTTTGAGGCGACTGATGCAGCACACGCCACGCAATTTTCCGCAGCATCGGCCGGTCTTGAGCGAGCTTTCGAGCCGCTCGCGAGAAATCTTCCGGCTGATCATGGACACCTATTTCGAGACCGGGGAGCCGGTCGGCTCGCGCACGCTTTCGCGCCGGCTGGGCCAGCTCTCGCCGGCGACGATCCGCAACGTGATGGCGGACCTGGAAGAGCTCGGCCTGCTGTTCGCGCCGCATACCTCGGCAGGAAGGCTGCCGACCGATCTCGGACTGCGGCTGTTCGTCGACGGCCTGATGGAGCTGGGCGGCCTGACCGACGCCGAGCGCGCCGCGATCGAGGGCCAGTGCCAGGCGA
>JAYSFH010000295.1:0-1496 GCA_041913405.1 Dongia sp.
ATGTGAAGGCGGCCTATTGGTACGAGAAGGCCGCCAAGCAGGATTTCCCCCTGGCGATGCGGAATCTCGGCACGCTCTACGCCAACGGCAACGGCGTTCCGCGCGACGACGACCAGGCCCGGTTCTGGCTGCAGAAGGCCGCCGATGCCGGCGACGCGCAGGCGGCCAGGCGTCTCGAAGCCCTGACGCGCGCGGTCCCGCCGTCCCCCGCCACCGCCGGATCCGGCGCCGCGAGCAGTTTCCCGGCGGAGACGCCTTCGCAGTCCGCGGTCCAGCCTCAGGAGATGGAAGCGCCGCAACCGAGCGCGGCCGCCGATGCGGGTGCGGCTTCCACCGACGCCAGTGCGCCGCCTCCCTCCGGCGTCGCGTCCGGCAGCTTCGAGCAAGTGACCGAAGTTCCGTCGGCGGTGCAGACGACGCCGACGACCGACAGCACGGCAACGGCAACGCCCGCCACCGAGGCGCCGCTCGCCGAGCCCTCCGCATCGACCACCGAACCGGTGCCCGCACCGGACGCAACCGCGGTTGCCTCGAGCGAAGTCCCGGCAGCCGCTCCCGTGGTCGCGACCAATGAAAGCGGCCTGCCGAAATCGACCGCGGCACAGCCGGAATCCAACAAGAGCAAGAAGGCGGCCGCGCCGGCCGTGCCGACTGCGACGGCAACGCCCGCCCCCGCCCCCGCGGCAACGAGTTCCGAGCCGATGACTCCGGCATCGCCGACCACCGAGGCGATGACGACCAAGACCGAGCCGTTGCAGCTCGCGCCTGCCCCGGCGCCGTCCGCGGAGACGACACCGTCGGCTGAGCCGACGCCGCCACCCAGCACCGCAGAGACCACCCCCCCGGCGATGGAAGCGACACCGCAAGCGACGGCGGCGACACCGGCCGCCGCAGAGACAGCGCTGCCCGCGACCACGACACCCGCCTCGGCCACACCGCCGGCGAGCACCGAAGTCGCCGCGACCGAGCCGACGCCGGATGCCGCAACCGAGACCTTGCCGGCGACGACCGAGCCTGCGGCCGAAGCCACTCCGGCGCCGACACCCGAGCCTGCGAGCACCGAGGCGACCGCGACCACAGCCGAACCCGCTGCCACGGCGACGCCGGTGCAGACGGCTGCCGTCGTCGCGCCGCCGCCGCCCCCACTCCCGAACTGGCTGTTGGGTGAGTGGCAAGGCCCGACACAGGGCTGTCCGCCGAGCGGCGGCGTCACGTTCGAAGATGCCAAGGCCGTGGTCTATTCCAAGGGCAAGGTCGAGACGACCTTCCCGGTCGCCTATCGCGTGGACCCCGGCAGCGTGACGGTGTCGACGGTCGGCCCCGACGGCATCACCCAGGACTTCGTCTACCAGAAGACCGGCACCAACAGCATGATCATCGTCGGCATTCCGCCGAACATGTCGCGCGCGGTTCTGGGCGTCGCGCACCGCCGCTGCGGCGTCGCGAAGACCCAAGAGACGCAGATGATGGCGCCTGCCGCCGTCTACCCGGGAGTG
>JAYSFH010000295.1:1506-5339 GCA_041913405.1 Dongia sp.
CAACCAGCCGACGCCCAAGCAGTCGGCGGAGAGCTATGCCGAGGCCGCTGCGATCGCCGGCGCGCCGGCCGCTGCGGTCACCGAACTGCCGAAGACCACCAAGCCCGCGGCAGTGCCGGAAGTCGAGCCGGCGGCCGAGCCGACACCCGCGCCGACGGCGGCGACCGAGCCGATCATTCCCGAGCTGAAGCCCGACGAATCCGCTCCGGCGCAAACCGCCGAGACCCCGACACCGGAAGCAGCACCGGCACCGGAACCCGCCGCCGCCGAAGCGACGGCGGCGGAGGCTTCCGCCCCGGAGGCTCTGGTTGACGTTCCGCCGGAAGTGACAACACCGGAAGCGGCGGCGCCTGAAGCGACCACGCCCGAAACAACCACGACGGAAACAACCACGGCGGAAGCGACCACCGCGGAAGCGCCGACCGAGCCGGCGCTGCCGAAGTCGACCACGCCGGCCAGCGTCGAAGACAAGGCCAAGAAGGCTGAAGAAGAAAAGGCCGCTGCCGAAGCAGCCGCTGCGGCAGCGCCCGAGCCGGCGCCCACACCTGAACCCGCAACCGCCAGCACGCAGACCGCAGCAGCGGAGCCCACGCCGGAACCCGAGCCCGCACCGGCCCCGGTCGCCGAGAGCACGCCGCCGGTGGTCCCTGAAGCGACGCCGACGGAACCCGCGACGACCGAACCGACAACCCCGGAGCCGGCGACCGCCGAGGCGACCACGGAACCGACCGTCACCGAGCCGACCGCGACCGAGCCGACGACACCGGTGCCGACCCAGGAAGCCGCGGTGACACCGCCTTCACCGGCGCTTGCGGCGACGCAGCAGGAACTTGCCGAAGAAGCCCTGGCGTCCGGCGATGTCGAGAAGGCGCTCTCGATCTGGGAGCCGCTGGCGAAATCCGGCGATACCGGTGTCGCGGTCAACGTCGCCGGCATGTACGAGTTCGGCAGCAAGCCGATGCCGCAGGACTACGGCAAGGCCGCCGAGTGGTACGCGATGGCGGCCGAGCACGGCGATCCATATGCGCAGTACAAGCTGGGCCGTGCCTATACCCGCGGCACCGGCGTGGCGCTCGACCGCGTGCAGGCCTACAAGTGGCTGACGATCGCCATGCAGTCGCTTTCCAACGCCAAGGAAGGCAAGACCGGCAAGGCCAGCCGCATGGAAATCGAGACCGGGCTCAACGACATCGTAGGCGCGATGTCCCAGGAGCAAGTCACCAAGGCCTCGCAACTGGTGAAGCAATACAACGAGCAGCACCACATCGCGGAGTGAGGCTCGACAGCGTCACGCGGCGGCTGCTAGCCTCATTCTGAGGCAGCGCGCCCGGACGCAGCCGCGATCTTTCAGAACGCATTCTCGCCGCAGGCCCGAAATGGACAGCAACAACTTCGGTTTCGACTTCAACGCGCTCGCCGAGAAAGACCGCGATCACATGATCCATCCCTGGGTCGATCTCGGTCTCACCAAGACACGCGAGCCGCTGATCGTGGTCGAGGGCGAAGGTGCCACCGTCACCGACGCCAAGGGCCATCGGATGATCGACGGCATCGGCGGCATGTGGTGCGTCAATGTCGGTTACGGCCGCAACGAGATCGCCGAGGCGATCGCCGAGCAGGCCCGCCGGCTCTGCTATTTCTCGCCCTTCGGCATCATCGCGACGCCGCCTTCGATCGAGTTCGCGACGCGCCTCGCGCAATATGCGCCCGGCGACCTGAAGCATGTCTTCTTCACCACCGGCGGCTCGACCGCCGTCGATTCCGCGTTGCGCTTCGTCTCCTTCCGCAACAATTTCCTCGGCAAGCCGAAGAAGAAGCACATCATCACCCGCGAGTTCGCCTATCACGGCAGCTCGCTGCTCTCCGCCTCGGTCTCCGGCAAGCCCGCCGATCGCGGCAACATGGACCTCATCACCGACATCATCCATCACCTGCCGGTGCCCAATCCCTATCGCCGCCCGGACGGCATGACGATCGAGCAGTTCTGCGACGAAAAGGTCGCCGATCTCGAAAAGAAGATCCTCGAACTCGGGCCCGAGAACGTCGCCTGCTTCATCGCCGAGCCGCTGCTCGCCTCCGGCGGCGTGATCGTGCCGCCGCCCGGCTACCAGAAGCGGACCTGGGAGATCTGTCGCAAGTACGACGTGCTCTACATCTCCGATGAAGTCGTCACCGGATTCGGGCGCCTCGGCCATGTCTTCGCCTCGAAGGAAGTCTTCGACATCGAGCCCGACATCATCACCTGCGCCAAGGGCCTCACCTCCGGCTACGTGCCGCTCGGCGCGATGCTGGTCTCCGATCGCCTGTTCGCAGAGCTGACGGCAACCGCGGGCAAGGGCCAGTTCTTCGCCAACGGCTATACCTATTCGGCGCATCCGGTGGCCTGCGCCGCGGGTCTCGCCAATCTCGACATCATCGAGCGCGAGGACATCTGCGGCCGGGTGCGCGAGAACGGCCCCTATTTCCAGAAGCGGATGGCCGAGCTCATGGAGCTCGACATCGTCGGCGATGTCCGCGGCATGCATTTCATGGTCTGCGTGGAGACCACCGCCGACAAGAAGCAGAAGCTGGCCCCGCCGGTGCAATGGGATGTCGCCTGGCGCATCTTCGAGAAATGCCGCCCCAAGGGCCTGATGGTGCGGCCATTGAGCCACCTGATCATCCTCTCGCCGCCCCTCGTCATCACCCGGGCCCAGATCGACGAGACCGTTGAGGTCCTGAAACAGGGCATCAAGGAAGTCTTCGACGACTTGACTCGTGAAGGATTACGTCCGAAGGCTTGAGCCATCTTTGTTATGGAGAAGAACCAATGAGCATCGAGAATCCCGTCGCCCCCGGCCAGGCCTATGTGCCGCTGAAACTCGCCGGCCGGCCGCTGGCCCTGAAGGCCGGCGTGCTGGTGCTCGGCATTGCCTTCCTGACCGCCGCTTCCTGGGTGCAGGTCCCGATGTGGCCGGTGCCGATGACCATGCAGACCTTCGCCGTCCTCATGGTCGGCGCGCTCTGCGGCTGGCGCCTCGGCGTCGCGACCGTGGTCGCCTGGCTGGCCCTCGCCGTGCAGTTCCCGCTGCTCTCCGAGTTCAAGACCCTGCCGATGGTCGCAACCACCTCCGGCTATCTCGCGGCCTTCGTGGTCATGGCCGCCTTCGTCGGATACATGGCTGAGCGCGGCTTCACCGCCCGGCCGATCCCGGCCTTCCTGGTGCTGCTGGTCGCCGAGGTGATCTGCTTTGCCCTCGGTGTCGGCTATCTCGGCGCGGTGATCGGCTATGACAAGGCCGTGCAATTCGGCCTGATGCCGTTCCTGTTCGGCGATTTCGTGAAGCTGCTGCTCGCGGTGGCCTTGCTCACCGGACTGCGCCGGATGCTGCCGTCGCAGATCTGACGGCACGCCATCGATACCAAACCCCGCCAGGTCCCGGACCTGGCGGGGTTCTATTTGAGCCAGACTTCCGCGCTGGCGCTGCGGCCCAATCCGTCGATCACCGTCACCCGCGCCGCACCCTTCCCGTCCGGGGCCCATTCCGCCTGCCGCCGGAACGGCGTTGAGTCGATCGGCTTCCCGTTGACCAGCCAGCGCAGCGGCAGCGCCCCGCCCCGCGCGGTCAGTACAAGACTGGTGCTGGCGAGGTCGAGGGTGGCGCCATCGACCGGGCTCTGAATCGCCGGACCGGCGAGAGTCAGCGGCGCGGCCCCGCTCTCCAGGCCGGGCTGGGGATCGAAGCGGCGCAGGTTGACCGGCAGGTCGTTGGTGCTGCCGATGATGGCGCCCTCGGGCGCAATCGCCGCGGCGCTCTCGCCGTGCGGCAGCTGGTCGAAGATCTGGAACAGGA
>JAYSFH010000296.1:0-5296 GCA_041913405.1 Dongia sp.
GATCCGGCGCGCCTGCTCGGCGGTCAGGCGGCCGAGCGGCGGACGCAGCCGCACGACCAGGCCGTCGCCGGATTGCATCGGCCGCAGCGCGCCGGGACACCAACCATAGATCCGCGGATCGTTCATCGCCCTTCCGGTCGAGACGCCTTTCTTGTTTCGGCGGAAGGGGGCGGCCGGGGATGCGGGAAGGCATCGTCCTGAGCCGGCCGCGAAAAACCCCGTTCGCCCGTGACATCATGCGCTGGCAGGTCTCCCGGCTTGCGGATTACGAGTCCCCCTTGGTCCAACCTTGGGGCTCGACGGTCCCGCCGCCTTCCCAGCCGAATGGCCAGTGGCAGTGGCGGACCTCTCCGGTCACGGTCGCGGGGGCGGCTGCGCTTCGGCGCCAAGAACCGCGCCTATCGCATTCCCTTTTCACCTGCCCCGCACTGTTCTGGGACAGGAACCAGCGTCGGTAACTGAGGCCGGTCGGGCCGCCTTGTCAAGCGGAGGAACCGCCGCAGTTCAGACGTGGGCGAGCAGCGCGACGAGCTCGGCCTGGCGGGTGGCGCCGGTCTTCTGCAGGACATCTTTCAGATAGCTGCGGGCGGTGCTGGGCTGGATCTTCAGCCGCGCGGCGATCGCCGCGATGTCGAGGCCTTCGGCCAGCAAGGCCGCGACATGGGCCTCCCGCTCGGTCAGGCCATAGGCGTTCCGGATCCAGGAGGGATCGGGCCGAAGTGCCGCGGGATCGCGGTCGCGTTCGATCAGCAGCGCCAAGGCGGTGGCCGAGGCGAAGACATCGCGGGCGCGGCCCGGCACCGGATGGACCTGCAGCAGGTAGCGCCGGCCCTCGAGATTGGTGAGCGCCGCGACCCCCAGCCGCCCGGGCCGGGCAACGGCGCTCGCCACCGCGCGATCGACCGAAAGCTGCGACACCCGATCGCCCGCCACCAGCCGCCGGCGCAGGATCCGCAGCGGCGCCGCCGAATCGCCCTCGCCGGCCGCTTGGCCCGGGAGCACCCGCCCCCAGGAATCCAGCTCGATGATCGCGCCGCCGCGCCGGCCGAGCGTCCAGGCCATGCCGCGTGCCTCGGCGTCGAGCACACCCTTGGCGATGCGGGCCACGGCATGGAGTTCCGGCAGCACGCTGTCGAGCATCGCGCGCTCCGCCGGCTGGAAAGGTCCATGCTCGACGCGGCGCTTCAGGCTCAGCTCGATATATTCGTCCGGCCCGGGCGCCAGCACCGTGTTGGCATGCCAGAACACGCCGTTCGGACGCAGGAACTCCTGGTAGAACGGGTCGCGCGCCAGCTCTTCGGCGGAATAGTCGTCCTGATCGATGCGGAAGCCGACATAATGCGTGCCGATCCGCTGGTAGCGCGAGTTCGGTGGCGCGCGGCCGGCGGCGAAATCCGCGACCGCACGCGCGCATTCCGGGGTCACGATCGCCGTGACCATCTTGCGCGCTTCATTCCGCATCAGCACGGCGTCGCGTGCACCCGCCGCCATAGCGAAATGCACCAGCGCTTCTTCCCAGCCCTCCGCGAGGATTGCAGCAGAGACCAGGTCGTCGACGCCCGCCCGGATGCCATCTAACGAAAGCATCGTGCGCATCTTGCGCCTCTGGTAATCAACCTGCGGCCGCACACCGCCATATGGCAGCGACAACCGCGCCCCGACCGGATCATCGTGCCCTAGTTGCAGGATTTCCGCGACACTTTTAGTCGCGTTAACCATGGCACATAGATATGTGCCCGTGGAGTGTGAGGGCGTATTCCGCGCCGTCACCGCGCTCGGAGTCGGAGATCATGGGCCAGGCGCGCGCCTTGGCTTTCGATCCACAAAGCGTCGAAAAGAAGTTGTCCGGTTCGGAGCCGGACAATGCATGTCGTCATGCTATATTCGCCGTCTGCACAACCAGGGGAATCACCAATGATCCGGCACACCGTCGTCTTCACCTTGAAACATGCCCAGGGCTCGACCGAGGAGAAGAAGTTCCTGGCCGACGCCATGGTCCTCGCCAAGATTCCGACGGTGCGGAAGTTCGAGCAGCTGAGACAGGTGAGCCACAAGAACGACTACAAGTTCGGCTTCTCCATGGAGTTCGACGACCAGGCCGGCTACGACACTTACGACCAGCATCCCGACCATGTCGCCTTCGTCGAGAATCGCTGGAAGAAGGAAGTGACCGACTTCCTGGAGATCGACTACACGCGGCTCTAGGGGTCATCTGATGGCGCGCGCGGAAGAAGTCGCCGCGATCCTCGACGCGGCCGTGGTCTGCGACATGACCCTGCCGTGGTTCGAGCCTTATATGATCGACCAAGACGTCACCTTGCCGAAATTCCACGCGGCGGGGTTCGACTTCGTCTCGCTGACCATGAGCATGCCGAAGAACGCGCTCGCCGAGACCATGCGCCATATCGCCAAGGTGAAGGCGCATATCGCCTCGCGGCCGGGCCTCGCCTTCGCCGCGAGCGCGGACGAGATCCTGGCGGCGAAGCGGCAGGGCCGACTGGCATTGGGTTTCCATTTCCAGGGCACCGAGCCCTTCGACGGCGACGTCGAGCTGGTGCAGAGCTATTACGATCTCGGCGTGCGGCATGCCTTGCTCGCCTACAACCTGAAGAACCTGGTCGGTGACGGCTGCGTCGAGCGCACCGATGCGGGCCTGAGCAAATACGGCATCCGCCTGGTCAAGGAAATGAACCGGGTCGGCATGCTGGTCGATGGCTCGCATACCGGATACCGCACCACCATGGACGCGATGGAGGTCTGCGAGGGACCGTTCATCTTCTCGCATTCCAACTGCGACGCCGTGGTGCCGCATTACCGCAACATCAAGGACGACCAGATCAAGGCTTGCGCGCAATCGGGCGGGCTGGTCGGCATCAACGGGGTCAACGAGTTCCTGGGCGATCTCCATGCCCGGAGCGAGACCATGTTCCGGCATCTCGAGCATATCGTGAACCTCGTCGGCATCGACCATGCCGGGATCGGCCTCGACTATGTGCGCGACGTGCAGGCGATCTGGGACTGGATCCAGCGCGACCGCGATCTCTGGCCGCAGGCGGGCGATGAGGAACAGCCCTACCCCGCCCATGCCCAGCCCGAACAGGTCGCGGAGCTTATCGGGCTGATGCTGGATCACGGCTACAGCAAGGAAGACGTCGGCAAGGTGCTCGGCGGCAACTTCCTGAGAGTGATGCGGGCGGCGGAGCCGCGCCGAAACTAGCGTCTGAAACGGGGACCGATATGTTCGGGAGATGGTTTGCAGTCGCGCTGGCCGGTTTCATTCTCGTCCATGCCTCGGATGTCGCCGCCGTGGCCGATGACGGCACGGCTTGCAGTCTCCGCGCTGGCCAGAAGTGGTCGGTCAAGTCCGGCGACGGCGCGAACGTGGTGATAGGCCGCGTCGAGGATTGGCACGCCGAGAAGGTGGTCCATGTCTCGATAACGGATATCCCGGCCCCGGCAGGCTCGACCAACGCGGGGACAGCCATCGGCATCTCGCATGTCCCGTTCTCCTGCAGTGCATTGCGAGGGTCCGTCGATCAGCTGATCAGCGAGAAGAATGCCCCAGCACCGGGATTCGAAGGCGGCTATCAGGCGTGGCGAGAGGCCAAAGGCGGGATATTCACGATCGGCGTCAACGAGGTCATCACACTCATTCTGAAGCAGCTGCCCGGCAACTGATCGTGGAAACGGCAGTTTGTCCGACAGGTCCGAAGCGGGACAGAATAAGCTTTCAGCGCTTCAGTCGGCGGCGTGACCGGCGGCGAGGCTCTTCAAGTATGGCAGGATATGGCCGAGCGCCGGCGCCGGCTGGCCCGCGCCAAAGGCGAAATAGGCCTGCTTGAACATCGCATAGAGCCGGTCGTAGACCGCGCGGGCTTCGGGGCGCGGCTGGATGGTCTTGAAAGGCAGGCAGAGCGCGGACTGCGCGGTGGCGACGTCGGGATAGAAGCCGGCGGCTAGGCCGGCGAAGATGCCGGCGCCGAAGCCGGTGGGAATGCCGTCGGGCACCAGCACCGGCTTGCCGAGCACGTCGGCATAGACCTGGTTCAGATGAGCGTTCCTCTGCGGGATGCCGCCGCCGTTGATGATGCGGGTGATCGGCACGCCGTTTTCGGCCATGCGCTCGAGGATCAGGCGGGTGTGGAACGCGGTGCCCTCGATCGCGGCGAAGAGCTCGTCCTGCGCACTGTGCATGAGATTCCAGCCGAGCGTCACCCCGCCCAGATCGGATTTCACCAGCACGGTGCGGTCGCCATTGTCCCAGGTGAGGCGCAGCAGCCCCTTCCCGCCCGGGCCGTAGCGGTCGAGGCCCTTGCTGAGCTCTTCCAGGGAGACATGGGCGCGGCGGGCGATGGCGTCGAAGATGTCGCCGGTCGCCGAGAGTCCCGCCTCGATGCCGATCAGGTCCGGCGCGACGCTGCCGGGGACGATGCCGCAAAGTCCGGGGATCAGGCCGACTTCTCTTGCGATGGCGATGATGCAGGTCGAGGTGCCGACGACATTCACCACGTCGCCGATGCGGCAGCCGGCGCCGAGCGCGTCCCAATGCGCGTCGAAGCCGCCGACCGCGACCGGAATGCCGGCCGAGATGCCGAGCCGCTCGGCCCAGAACGGTGTGAGCCGACCGGCGATCCGGTCGCAGGTCTGGTAGTCACCGCCCAGTTTCGCGCGGATGCCGTCGAACAGAGGATCGACCGCGGAGAGGAAGGCCTGCGACGGCAGGCCCTGCCAGCGCGGATTCCACATCCATTTGTGGCCCATGGCGCAGATGCTGCGCTTCAACCGGGCGGGATCGGTGACGCCGGTGAGCGTGGCCGCCAGCATGTCGCAATGCTCGACCGCGGTGACCAGCCTGCCGCGGTCGCTCGGGTTGTGGCGCAGCCAATGCAGCAGCTTGGCGAAGCCCCATTCGTGGGAATAGACGCCGCCGCACCAGTCGATCGCCTCCAGGCCCTGGTTGTGGGCGTGCGCGGTGATCTCTTCGGCTTCCGCCTTGGCGCGGTGATCGCACCAGAGATAATAGTCGCCGAGCGGCCGCATCCCCTCGCCCAGCATCAGCACGCTGGAGCCGGTGGTGTCGGCGGCCAGCGCGACGATGTCCGGGCCGGCGACGCCGCTGTCCTTGAGCGCGGTCTGGAGCGCCCGGGTGAGAGCGGCCATGTGGTCGTCGTGCGACTGGGTGGCGAAATCGGGATCGCTGTCGCGCCGGTGCAGCGGGTAATCGGCGACCGCATGGCCCAAGCGGCAGCCGGTCTCGTCGAACAGGGTCACGCGGACGCTGAGCGTGCCGAAATCG
>JAYSFH010000297.1:0-850 GCA_041913405.1 Dongia sp.
AGCGGTCAGATGCCGCCAAGGCACATGTATTTAATCTCGAGGTAGTCGTCGATGCCGTATTTCGACCCCTCGCGGCCGAGACCCGACTCCTTGACGCCGCCGAACGGCGCCACCTCGGTCGAAATGAGGCCGGTGTTGATGCCGACCATGCCGTATTCGAGCTGCTCGGCGACGCGCCAGATGCGGCCGATGTCCCGGCTGTAGAAGTAGGAGGCGAGGCCGAACTCGGTGTCGTTCGACATCTGCACCGCTTCCGCATCGGTCTTGAAGCGGAACAGCGGAGCGACCGGGCCGAAGGTCTCTTCCTTCGCGACCGCCATGGCCGGCGTCACGTCGGCCAGGATGGTCGGCTCGAAGAAGGTGCCGCCGAGCGCATGGCGCTTGCCGCCGGCGATGATCCGGGCGCCCTTCTTCACCGCGTCGGCGATATGCTCCTCGACCTTGGCGACCGCCTTGTCGTCGATCAGCGGGCCCTGCTGGGTCTCGCCCTTCAATCCGTCGCCGACCTTGAGCTTCGACACCGCCGCGGCAAGCTTCGCCGCGAAGGCGTCATAGACGCCGTCCTGCACCAGGAGGCGGTTGGCGCAGACGCAGGTCTGGCCGGTGTTGCGGTACTTGGAAGCGATGGCGCCTTCGACCGCCGCGTCGAGATCGGCGTCGTCGAACACAATGAAGGGCGCGTTGCCGCCCAATTCCATCGAGGCCTTCTTCACCGTGCCGGCGCATTGCTGCAGCAGCAGCTTGCCGATCTCGGTCGAGCCGGTGAAGGTCAGCTTGCGCACGGTCGGGTTGCCGGTCATCTCGCCGCCGATCTCCCGCGCCGAACCGGTCAGCACGTTGAAGATGCCGG
>JAYSFH010000297.1:860-2884 GCA_041913405.1 Dongia sp.
AGCGCCGGTCCGGCCTTTCGGGCGATCATCGCGCTCGGGAAGTTCCAGGGCGTGATCGCCGCCACCACGCCGATCGGCTCCTTCTGCACGACGATGCGCTTGTCGGCCGCCCAGGTCGGGATCACGTCGCCATAGACGCGCTTGCCCTCTTCCGCGAACCACTCGATGAAGGACGCGGAATAGGCAATCTCGCCCTTGCTCTCCGCGAGCGGCTTGCCCTGCTCCGCGGTCATCAGCATCGCCAGGTCTTCCTGGTTCTCCATCATCAGGGTGAAGAGCTTGCGCAGGACCGCGGCGCGCTCCTTGCCGGTCTTCTTGCGCCAGGCGCCCCAGGCGGCATTGGCCGCCTCGATCGCACGCTTGGTTTCCGCCGCGCCCATGTTCGGGATGGTGCCGAGGGTCTCGCCGGTCGCGGGATTGGTGACCGCGACGGTCTTGCCGGAATCCGCATCGACCCACTTGCCGTCGATGTAGCACTGCTCGCGGAACAGCGACTTGTCCTTGAGCGGGAGAGAAGCCGCAGTCGGCGCCTTGGCGGCAGCTTGCGACATGAGAAGACCTCGGTTCGGTTGTTGGAAAGCGCGGAGTATACGCCCGGGCAGACGAAATGCAACGCGGGCGCGGATCGGCTTTTGTCAATGTATATCAGATAGATAGGCTATTCGGTGTCGCGTTTGACGGTCGCCGCTGCGAGGCCTTATCCGAGGCGGCGCACCAGCATCAACGCGGCCGGCGCGGCGCTGTTCCGGCGATTCGTCAGGCGGCCAGTTCGGCGGCGGCGGTGAAGCCGGAGCGGATCGCGCCTTCGATGGTCGCCGGCCAGCCGGTGTCGGTCCAGTCGCCGGCGAGGATGAGATTGCGCCAGCGGGTGCGGGCTTTCGGCCGGCGCAGCAGTTGCGCCGGCGTGCAGGCGAAGGTCGCGCGCTTTTCCTTCACCACGCGGTGCGGCGGCAGCGTCGCGGGATCGAGCCCGTAGGCCCGTGCGATGTCCCGCCAGAGCGCAGCCGCGAGATCCTCGGCATCGCGGTCGACCAGGCGGTCGGCGGCGCTGGTCGTGGTGGAGATCACGCCGGGTTTCAGGAAGATCCAATCCGCCGTGCCGTTGACCAGGCCGAGGAAGCTGTAGGCCTGACCGGGCAGCGTCTCGACGCGAAAATGCGCGTTGATGATGGCGCGGAAGGCATCGGGTGCATCGAGCGCGGGGATCAGATCCTTGGCGACCGGCGCGGTCACGGCGAGGACGACGCTGTCCTCGGCCTCGAGCATCACTTCGCCGCGGCCGAAGTCCAGCGCGACGACCCGCTCGCCCTCGAAACGCAGCGACCGAAGGCGCTGGCCGAAGCGCAAGCTGCCGCCCTTGGCCTGGATCACCGCGAGGGCCGGATCGACCAGGCTCTCGCTCAGGCCTTCCTTGGGATAGAGCGGGTGCAAGCCGGCGCCGCCGCGGCCGAAGGTGTCGGCGAAGATCGTGCCGAGGAGCCGCGCCGAGGCCTGCTCGACCTCGGTGTTGAGCGCGGCCACGGCCAGCGGTACCCACAGCCGCTCGTAGATCACGCGGCGCGCGTCGAGAGTCTGGCTGATGGTGGCGGTCGCGGCGGCGCGGTTGAGCTTCAGCGCGTCGAGATAGTCCAGCGCGTTGGTGCCGGCGACCCGGCGGTCGGCGACGAACAGCCACCAGGGCACACGGCCTTCCGTCGGGCGCACCGACCAGCGCTCGCTGGACTTCAGGTCCAGGAAGGGAAAGGCGGCGATGTCGGCGGTCACGAAGGTCGCGGCGGCGTTGGTCTCGGCGATATAGGCCATGGCGGCGGTGTTGCCGCTGACCAGGAGGTGATTGCCGTTGTCGAGCCGGCAGCCGAGCGTCTCGTCGAAATAGGAGCGGCAGCGGCCGCCGGCCTGGCCCGCCGCGTCATAGAGCGCCACCTGCCGCCCGGCTTGCACCAGTCGCAGCGCTGCGGCGAGGCCCGCCATGCCGGCCCCGATCACATGGACGGTGCCGCGCACTGTCAGAGGAATCCGTAGCG
>JAYSFH010000297.1:2898-5291 GCA_041913405.1 Dongia sp.
AGGCCAGCCAAAGCTTCTGCCATTTCGGCAGCTTCACCGGTTCGTCGAGCTTGCGCCAGTCGGCCTTGATCAGGCGCTTCAGGATCGCGCGATAGACCGCGCCCATGATCGCCGCCGGACGCATCGGCCCCTTGGCGCAGCGATCCATCGCGCTGCGCGCCTTGGAATAATGGTCCAGCGCCAGGATCGCGACGTCGCGGCAGACCTTCTTCAGCTTCGGGTGCCGGACCACCGCCATGGGATCCGCATAGGGAATGCCGTGCTGCTCCAAGAGCTCCTTCGGCAGGTAGAGCCGGCCGCGCTCGCCGTCCTCGACCAGGTCGCGCAAGATGTTGGTGAGCTGCAGCGCGCGGCCGAGATGATGCGCGACCTCGTCGGCTTCCGGCTCGGTGGCGCCGAAGGCCCGCACCGAGAGATGGCCGACCGCGCTGGCGACACGGTCGCAGTAGAGATCGAGGGTCGCGAGATCGGGCGCGACGATTGTGGTCTCGGCATCCATCTGCATGCCGTCGATCACCGCCAGGAAGTCCTGCTTGCGCAGGCCGAAGGCCTTGACCGGCGTCAGCAACGCCTGCGCGATCGGCTTCACCGGGGCACCGGCGTAGATGCGGTCGATCTCGGCGCGCCATTCCTCGAGCCCGGCGCGCTTGGCCTCCAGCGAACCGCCCTCGTCGGCGATGTCGTCGACCTCGCGGCAGAAGGCGTAGATCGCATACATGGCGTTGCGCCGCTCGGCGGGGAGCAGGCGCATCGCCGAATAGAAGGAGGTGCCGCTGGCCTGGACCTTGGCGGCGATGGCGGACTGCAGCTGGTTCACGGCCATATCGGTCACGATTGGGCCTCACGCGGCTTGCGCCGAAGGCCGACCATGATGGCCCAGCCGATGCCCTCGAGCCCGGACAGCAGGAAGTCGCGCTTGCTCGGCTTCACCCGTTCCGCCAGCGGATCGCGTTTGCGCAGCGCCGCGATCATGCGATCGGCGAGGCGGACGATGGTGGCGCTTTCGGCACGCAGGCGGAGATCCTTCAGGACGTCGGTCAATTGGCGGGCGTCGATCATCAGCTTGTCAGTTTCGTCCAGCAGCCTGTCCAGCGACTTGCGGAGGCCCGGGCTGGAGATCTTGCCCCGCAGATGACCGATCTCGGCCCCGGTCGCCGAGAGGTGGTCGAGCGGCGCATAGATCCGGTCCATCTCCAGGAAATCGACCTGGATGTCCTGCAGATGGTTGATCACCTGCAGCGCGTTGCAGAGCGCATCCGATGCGAACCAGCCGGCCGGATCCTCGCGGTGCAGGTCGAGCAGATAGCGCCCGACCGGCGAGGCCGAGTAGCGGCAATAGGTCATGAGCTCGCCCCAGTCTGCGTAGCGCTGCTTGGTCGCGTCCATCTTGAACGCGGTCAGCAGGTCGCAGGCATGCTTGGGCGAGACATAGGTCTCGGCGAGGCTGCGGCGGAGCGCGGCGGCCTCGGGAATATCCTCGCGGCTGGGATCGAGCAGGACGTCCTGCATCATGGTGAGACGCCGGACCTTGTCCTCCGGTTCGAGCGCGGGGTTGTCGGCGATGTCGTCGCCCATCCGCGCGAAGCGGTAAAAGGCATGGACATGCGGCCGGAGCTCGGCGCGGATCAGCGCCGAGCCGACCGGGAAATTCTCGTTGCCCTGATGCTTGCCCGAGGGTGTCGCGAGATCGACGGCGGCGGCGGTCATGCCTCGCCCTCGGCACGGGAGGCCTGTATGCGGCCCTTCCACTGCCCGCCCCGCCCCGACCAGTAGCGCAGAGCGGAATCGATGGTGGCCGCGGTGTAGAAGCTCGCGATCGCGGGCATAGCCAGGGCCCAGAGCGCGGAGAGCCGATGATAGCGCAGCGTCGGCTGATAGGCGAAGACCATAGCGGCAAAGGCGACGGCGCCGAGCAGACGCGCCGCACCGTCGGCGAAGAGCATGAGTGCCAGCGGCAGGACATAGGTCGCGAGCATCATGACCGTCGACACCAGCAGCATCGCGGCGCTGAAGCCGAGCTGGGTGAAGGCCGAGCGCGCGATCAGCATCCAGACGTCGCTCCAGCGCGGATAGCCGCGCAAGCTGGCGACGCCGTCGGCGAGGCCGAGCCAGATCGGGCCCTTCGTCTTGATGGCCTTGCCGAGCGCGCAATCATCGATGAGAGCATTGCGGATCGCGGCAATGCCGCCGATTGCATCGAGTGCCGCACGATCGACCAGCATGCAGCCGCCGGCGGCACCCGCCAGCTTGTTCGCCGGATCGCTGACCCAGGAGAAGGGATAGAGCTTCTGGAAATAGAAGATATAGGCGGGGATAAGCGCGCGTTCCGCCAGGGTCTCGGTCTTCAGCCGGGCCATCAGCGAGACCAGCTTGTAGCCGCCCTGCTCCGCCCG
>JAYSFH010000298.1:0-5284 GCA_041913405.1 Dongia sp.
GTTGCTGAGTGAGCGGCTTAAGCCGCCGGCCTCACTCCTCGTCCTTCTTGCCCTTCTTGCCCTTGGCGAGGGCGGCACCCAGGATGTCGCCGAGGCTGGCGCCGGAATCCGACGAGCCGAACTCCGCCATCGCCTGCTTGTCCTCTTCAACTTCGCGGGCCTTGATCGAGAGCGAGACCTTGCGGGTCTTGGCATCGATCTGGGTGATCTTGGCATCGACCTTCTCGCCGACGGCGAAACGGTCCGGACGCTGCTCCGATCGCTCGCGCGACAGATCCGCCTTCTTGATGAAGCCGGTGACGCCGTCGCCGACCGAGACCTCGATGCCGCCGTCGTTGATGCCGGTGACGGTGCAGGTCACGACTTCGCCCTTCTTCAGAGCCGTCGAGGCTTCAGCGAAGTTGTCCTTCTTCAGCTGCTTGATGCCAAGGCTGATGCGCTCCTTCTCGACGTCGACGTCGAGGAGCTTCACCTTCACCATGTCGCCCTTCTTGAAGTCCTGCACCGCTTCCTCGCCCGGGCGCTCCCAGTCGAGGTCGGAGAGATGGACCATGCCGTCGATCTCCGGCGTCAGGCCGACGAACAGGCCGAACTCGGTGATGTTCTTCACCTCGCCCTCGAGCTCGCTGCCGACCGGGTGCTTCTCGAGGAAGCCAGACCACGGATTCTCCATGCACTGCTTCAGGCCGAGCGAGATGCGGCGCTTCACCGGATCGACGTCCAGCACCATCACTTCCACTTCCTGCGAGGTGGAGACGATCTTGCCCGGATGGACGTTCTTCTTGGTCCAGCTCATCTCGGACACGTGGACGAGGCCCTCGATGCCCGGCTCCAGCTCCACGAAGGCGCCGTAATCGGTGATGTTGGTGACGCGGCCCTTGAAGCGGCTGCCCACCGGATACTTCGCCTGCACGCCCTCCCAGGGATCCGCCTCGAGCTGCTTCATGCCGAGGGAGATACGCTGGGTTTCCGGGTTGAAGCGCACGACCTGGACGTTGACGGTCTGGCCGATGTGCAAGGCTTCGCTCGGATGGTTGATGCGGCGCCACGCGATGTCGGTGACGTGCAGCAGGCCATCGACGCCGCCCAGGTCAACGAAGGCGCCGTAATCGGTGATGTTCTTCACCACACCCTGCAGGACCTGGCCTTCCTTGAGGTTCGCAACCAGCTCGTTGCGGGCCTCGGCGCGGCTCTCCTCGAGCACGGCGCGGCGGGAGACCACGATGTTGCCGCGGGCGCGGTCCATCTTCAGGATCTGGAACGGCTGCGGCGTGCCCATCAGCGGGCCGACGTCGCGCACCGGGCGGATGTCGACCTGCGAGCCGGGCAGGAACGCCACGGCGCCGTTGAGGTCGACCGTGAAGCCGCCCTTTACGCGGCCGAAGATCACGCCGTTGACGCGCTGGTTGTCCTTGAACTGCTTCTCGAGCTGGGTCCAGGCTTCTTCGCGGCGCGCCTTGTCGCGCGACAGCATGGCTTCGCCGTTCTTGTCTTCCATGCGTTCGAGATAGACGTCGACGACGTCGCCGACCTTGAGCTCGGCCTTCTGGCCGGGCAGCGCGAATTCCTTCACCGCGACGCGGCCTTCGGACTTCAGGCCGACATCGACCAGGGCGAACTCGCCGTCGATCGAGACGACGGTGCCGGAGAGGACGCTGCCTTCGAGACCCTGGGCGGCGCCCAAGGTTTCCTCGAGCAGGGCGGCGAAGCTTTCGCTGTCGGCGCGCTCCTTGGTGACGCGGGCGGCTGCGGATTTGGCCATGTGGTATCAGTTCCTTTCGAAAACTATTCAGGCCGACCGGTTGGTTCCGGTGGTCTTGAATGGTGGATGCACGACGTGCGGGATTGCACGCCGGTGCGGGTTCAGATTTTCTGCGCGATGTAATCTTGGGCGAGGCGATAGACCTGATCGGCATCCAGTGCCGAAGTGTCGATGATCAGGGCGTCTTCCGCCGGCCGCATGGGAGCTGTCGAACGGGCCGTATCCCGGGCGTCCCGCTCCCGCATATCCTCCAAAACTCGCGCGTATATAGCGGCCTCGCCCTTCTCTTGCAACTCCTTGAATCGACGCATCGCCCGGGCTTCGTCGGAGGCGGTGATGAAGAGCTTAACCATTGCGTCCGGGAGCACCACGGTGCCGATATCCCGGCCGTCCAGCACCGCCCCCTGCTTCCCCGCCGGGGGATGGGCGGCGAAGTCGCGCTGCCAGTCCAGGAGGGCCGCCCGGACTGCGGGAATGGCCGCCACCTTGGAGGCAAGGCGGCCGGTTGCTTCGGCCCGGAGCTCGGGGTCGCCCAGCAGCTCGGGCCGGAGCCGCTGCGCCGCCCCGACCGCCTCGGTCTCGGGCAGGTTGTCGCGCAACAGGGTCAGGGCGGTGCCGCGGTAAAGCGAGCCGGAATCGAGGTAAGCGAGGTCGTAGGCGGCGGCGAGCCGTCGGGCCAAAGTGCCCTTCCCGGCCGCCGCGGGTCCGTCGATGGCGATGGTCAGGATCACTTGGAAACTTGGGGATTCTTGAGCCGGATACCGGTGCCGATGCCGTTCATCAGGTCGACGAAGGTCGGGAAGCTGGTGTCGATCGGCGCCCCGTCGTCGATGGTGACCGGCGCCTTGGCGGCCATGCCGAGAATGAGGAAGGACATCGCCGGGCGATGGTCGAGATTGACCGCGATCTCGGCCCCGCCCGCCGGCGGCTTGCCGTTGCCCTTGACGCTGAGCCAGTCGGGGCCTTCGGATACATCGACGCCGCAGGCCTTGAGGCCCCGCGCCATCGCGCCCAGGCGATCGCTTTCCTTCACCCGCAATTCGCCGAGGCCCAGCATCCGGGTCTCACCCTCGGCGTAGGCGGCGATGACGGAGAGGATCGGGTATTCGTCGATCATCGAGGGTGCGCGCTCCGGCGGCACGGTGACGCCTTTGAGCGGCCCATGCTGCACCCTGAGATCGCCGACCTTCTCGCCGGCTTCCACGCGCTCGTTCTCGATGACGATGTCGGCGCCCATTTCCAGCAAGGTCTCGATCAGGCCGATGCGATGCGGGTTCAGGCCGACATTCTCGATGACAAGCGCGGAGCCCGGCACCACCAGCGCCGCGGCGATCGGGAAGGCCGCGGAGGACGGGTCGCCCGGCACCACGATCTTGCGGCCGGTGATCTCCGGCTGGCCGACCAGCGAGACGGCGCGGCCCTCCTTGGTTTGCTCGACGGTCAATTGCGCGCCGAAGCCCTTCAGCATCAGCTCGGTGTGGTCGCGGGTCGGCTCGGGCTCGATCACCGTGGTGACCCCGGCCGTGTTCAGGCCGGCGAGCAGGATCGCTGATTTCACCTGCGCGGAGGCCACGGGCAGCTTGTAGCTGATCGGCAGCGGATCCTTGGTGCCGATGACGGCGAGCGGCGGGCGCCCGCCCGACCGCGACACGATCTGCGCGCCCATCAGCTTCAGGGGGTCCGAGACCCGCGCCATCGGGCGCGAGCGCAGCGAGGCGTCGCCGGTGAAGAAGGTCACCATCGGGTATGCAGCCACCAGGCCCATCAGCAGCCGCGTGCCGGTGCCGGCATTGCCGAGGTCCAGCACCTCGGCCGCCTCGCGGAGGCCGCCGATGCCGCGGCCGCGGGCGCGCCAGACACCGTCCGCGCCGCGCGTCGCCTCGCCGCCCAGGAGCCGCATGGCCTCGGCGGTGCGCAGCACGTCCTCGCCTTCCAGGAGGCCGTGGATCTCGGTCTCGCCCAAAGCGAGGGCGCCCAGCATCAGCGAGCGGTGGGAGATCGACTTGTCGCCGGGCACGCGGATCCGGCCCTTCAGGCCCTGGGTTGCGGTGCCGGATTGCAGCGGCCGGGGGAGAGAATGGGACTTGCTCATGGGCTCTTATGTCAGGTGCGGCCTGGAAGGCGCGCCTCTCTAGCACAAAGGCCGGGCGGGATGGAAATTCCGAACCGCGACAACCGGCGGCATTTTGCCGGTTTTTCGCTTTTGATCCCGTGTTGACAGCGCCAGTGTCACATGGCAAACGGCACCCCGACCCGCGGGGGTGCGGCGCCTCGAAACCGGCCTCCCAAAACCGCCCATGGGAAATCGAATATGGAGAGGCCGAAGTGACCAAACCGGAATGGGGCACGAAGCGCACCTGCCAGAGCTGCGGCGCCCACTTCTACGATCTCCGGAAAGACCCGATCGTCTGCCCGAAATGCGGCGCCACCTATGATCCGGAGGCGATCCTGAAGAGCCGCCGCCGCGCGCCCGAGAAGGTCGTGCCGGTCAAGCCGGTGAAGGAGCCGGAACTGCCCGATCCCGAGACGGACGTCGAGACCGAGGAGGGGGCCGAGGAATCCGACGACGTGATCGAGGATACCTCCGAGCTCGGCGAGGACGACGAGGACATCCCGGAGACGATCGAGCCGGAGGAGGAAGGGGAGCGCTGAGCGCTTCCCGACCCCGTACTGATTTCGCTTGAAATACCGGCGGGTCGCTTCTAGCTTCCAGCCGCTTTTACGCCCCCGGGTCCCAGACAATCCGCGGGCATCGAGTTCGGGCCCATAGCTCAGCTGGGAGAGCGCCACAATGGCATTGTGGAGGTCAGCGGTTCGATCCCGCTTGGGTCCACCAAATCAAAACCCCCGCACCGCGCGATCCGGGCGGGGGTTTTTTCATCGCAATGGCGGAAACGCTGATGTTTGCCCGGACCTACTTCTTCTTGTTGGCATAGGCCGACGAAGCGGGGTTGGATGAGGCGGAAGCAAAAGTGCCAGTCGGGCTGGCCTTCGCCTTTTCCTGTTTCGGCTTCTTCTTTTCGCGGTTGCTGCGCATTTGACCTTTAGCCACGGCGTCTCTCCTGTCTTGAGCGGAACAATAGCGCGGGCCCAGGAAGCCTTGTCCCGGATCGGATCCGGAACGGGGCAGACTGAAAGCTGGTCATTCAAGACGAGAATGCCGGCGCGAGCGCAGCCGACAGGATAGCTGAAGGTCCGCCCCAAGTAACCAACGCATATGCGCCGGCCGGCTTGGGGCGGAGAGTCTTCGTATGGTGCCGTGTCAGCCGGCGCGGATACGATCGAGGAAGCGGCTGATCTCGCTGCGCATGATATCCGCCTGCTGCGAAAGATCCGAGGCGGCACCGAGCAGACCGCCGGCAAGGCGACCCGATTCAGAGAGCGCACCAGAAACACCGGCGATGTTCTGCGACACGTCCCGCGTGCCGTCAGCCGCCTGCTGGATGCTGCGCGAGATTTCACGGGTCGCTGCACCCTGTTCCTCGACCGCGGCCGCGATCGTGCTGGCAATCTGGTCGATGC
>JAYSFH010000299.1:0-5276 GCA_041913405.1 Dongia sp.
CGATCACCACCTTCTCATAAGGCACGGTGCCGGGCTTGCCGGTCTCCGGATTGATCCAGCGGCCCTCGACCATCTCGTCGATCAGTGTGGTCCAGCGTCCCATGCGTCAGGGTCTTTCCCTCGATGCTGCGGCGCAAGCGATTTGCTGCGCTGCGACATTTGCCACTTCAGAGTGACATTCTTCGAGATCGCTTGACAAATGTCAATGAAGAGTGTCGTTTACTACGAACAACGAACGAGTGGTCGGCATGCCGCGTGTTCAAGAGCGACGGACGGCGCAGCCCCGCGTGAAGCGGAGCGAGCTGTCGACGCCCGCGGAGTTCGCCGGCGATCCGATCGTCTGGGCGGCCTGGCTCTATTACGAGGAGCGCATGACGCAGGAAGAGGTGGCGGAACGGCTGGGCGTCTCGCGGGCTTCGGTGGTGAACTTCCTGCAGGAAGCGCGCGACCGGAATATCGTCACCATTGCCGTCGCCTCCGAGCACCTGCAGTCGGTGCAGATCGCCCGCGAGCTTTCGCGCCGCTACCGCCTCAAAAGCTGCGTCGTCATCCCCCAAGGCCATGACGATTTCCCCGTCTACGAGCGGATCGGCCGGGCCGGTGCGCGCCTGTTGATGGATATCCTGGAGCCCGACGACGTGCTGGGCGTCTCCTGGGGACGCACCGTGCTCTCGCTCTCCGCCGAGCTGGCCTCGGCGAAGATGCCGGGCGTGACCGTCGTGCAGATTGCCGGAAGCGCCATCGGTACCACCGAATTTTCGCCCGAGCTCTGCACCACCAACATCGCCTACCGGATCGGCGGCCGATGCGTGAACCTGCATGCGCCGGGCATCGTCTCGCGGCCCGACGTGAAGAAGCTGTTCATGCAGGAATCGTCTCTGGTCGAGCAGTTCAAGCTGATCCGCTCTTGTACCAAAGTCCTGTTCGGCGTCGCCAACCTCAGCCATGCCAGCACCGCGCTGCGCAGCGGCTACATGACGCCGGAGAAGATCAAGCCCTACGTGAAGGGTGGCGCGGTCGCCGTGATGTCGGGCCGCTTCCTCGATGCGGAAGGCAACACGGTGCTGGGCGCGCTCGACGAGCAGATGATCGGATTGACCCTGGACGAGATCGCCCGGATACCGGAACGTATCTGCGTGGCCGGCGGTGTCGAGAAGGTCCAGGCGATCCGCGCGATGCTGCGCGGCGAGTATGCGACGATCCTGGTCACAGACGAGCCGACGGCGCGGGTGCTGGTGGACGCGAAAGACTGAAATACAACTGCCTGAACCGGGCCATGAAGAGCCTGGGGCAAGAAAGTGGGAGGATTGATGAATCGATCTAACGGAGCTGTGGCATGAGCCAGGCGGCGGTCGCCATGAGACCGGCGCGCGGCTTCGCCTTGCCGCGCTTCCTGACGTCGGAGCATCCCTTCCCCTGGCTGGCGCCGATCACCGCCGTGCTGCTGATCTTCGGCGTCTATCCGCTGCTCTATGCGCTCTGGCTGTCGCTGCACAAGCGCAACCCCGCGACCCGCATCAGCGTCTTCGATCCGGATTACAACTGGCTGAAGATCCTGACCGACGACCGGATGTGGGGCGCCATCGGCCATACCTACGTCTACACCATCGTCGCCATCGTCATCGAACTGGTGCTGGGCCTGCTGATCGCGCTGCTGCTGGACACCGACCGCAAGGGCTACGGCGTGTTGCGCGCGCTGATGACCCTGCCGCTGGTGGTGCCGCCGGCGGTCACCGGCATGATGTTCCTGCTGATGATGGACGGTTCCTTCGGGGTGTTCAGCCGCGGCCTCTATGCGCTCGGCATCCTCGATCCCTCGGCGCCGATCCTGGCCAATTCCGGCACCGCGCTGATCGGCATCCTGATCACCGACATCTGGCAGTGGACGCCCTTCATGGTGCTGATCATGATGGCGGGCCTGCGCGCGCTGCCGAAGGACCCTTACGAGGCGGCGGCGATCGACGGCGCGACGCCGTTCCAGGCCTTCTTCAAGCTGACCTTGCCGATGCTCTCGAAGATCATCGCCATCGCGGTCTTGATCCGCGGCGTCGATCTCTTCCGCATCTACGACTATGTGAAGGTGATGACCGAAGGCGGCCCGGGCACTGCGACCGAAACCCTCACGGCCTACGCCGGCACCATCTATTTCAAGAACGCCGACTTCCCCTATGCCTCGACCATTGCGCTGTTCACCCTGATCCTGGTGGTGGTGACCTCCAGCATCTTCATCAAGCTCTTCAAGGTGAAGTTCTGATGCAAGGCACGCGCTTCACGAGGATCCTGCGCGATGTCACGGCTATCCTGGTCGTGGCGGTCTTCATGTTCCCGATCTTCTGGTGGGGACTGACCTCGATCAAGCCGATCAACGCGATCTTCAACAAGGACAAGGTCGTGTTCTTCGACTTCGAGCCGACCCTGGTGAATTACCAGGTCGTGCTGTTCGGCAAGTCGCGTGCCGAGCTCGCGATCGAATCCGGGAACACCTTCGGCGTTGGCGGCGGCAGCACCTACGATTCCCGCCAGACCATCCTGGATTCGATCCTGATCGCGGTCGGCTCCACGGCGCTCACCATCTTCCTCGGCGTGATCGCCGCCTATGCTTTGTCGCGCATCCAGTTCCGCGGCCGGCAGGCCTATCTCAACTGGATCCTGTCGCAACGCTTCATGCCGCCGATCGCGATCATCGTGCCGATCGTCTTCATGTTCCACTATGTGGGCCTGCGCGACACCATCACCGGGCTGATCTTCATCCACACGCTCATCAACCTGCCGGTCGCCGTCCTGTTGATGAAATCCTTCTTCGACGACGTGCCGGTCGAGGTCGACGAGGCGGCGATGCTGGACGGCGCCACGCGGTTCCAGATCTTCCGCAAGGTAATCCTGCCGCTGGTGACCGGTGGCGTGGCGGCGACGGCGGTGCTCTGCTTCATCTTCTCGTGGACCGAGTTCCTGCTCTCGCTCTTCCTCACCAACACGATCCGTACGCTTCCGGTGAAGATCTCGACCTTCGTCACCTCGACCGGATCGGAGTGGGGCTTCATCTCGGCGCTCGGCACCTCGGCCATCGTGCCGAGCTTCATCTTCATTCTGCTGGTGCAAAAGCAATTGGTACGCGGCCTGACCCTTGGGTCTCTGAAGGACTAGATCCAGGGATCAGGAAGGTTTCTTGGGGTAACAACAAAGCGCAGAGAGGCGCGAAACAGGAGGAGACGTCATGAGTTTCAAGGGCTTTGACAAACAGACCTACATCGTCGACAGCGCGAAGGCATTCGGCGATCGCCGGATCTCCAAGCGCGAGTTCCTGCGCCGCATGGGCGTCGCCGGCATCGGCTTCTCCGGCTTCGCCACCGGCCTGCTCGGCAATCCCTTCCGCCGCAGCTTGGGCAAGCCCGCCTTCGCCGCGGATATCGCGCTGCCGGAAGACCAGGTGAAGTTCCTGAAAGAAGTGGGCGGCAAGTACAAGGGTGCGACCGTCCGCTACACCTCGGAAGCGACCCCGCCGACCGTCGTCCTCAATCAGATCAAGGACCAGTTCACGGCGCTGACCGGCATCAACGTCGAGGTCGAGATCGTGCCGCTGGAGCAGGTGCTCGCGAAAGCGACGCAGGACGTCCAGGGCCAGCTCGGCACCTACGACCTCTATTATCTCGACCAGTCCTGGGTCGCGACCTTCTCCCAGGATTGCATCGACCCGGTGCAGTACACCAAGGACAAGCCGGATCTCGCGATGCCGGGCTTCGACTGGGACGACTTCTCCAAGCCGCTGGTCGAGGGTCTCGCCAAGTATGACGGCAAGATGGTCGGCGTGCCCTTCGACATCCCGATCTTCATCCTGATGTACCGCCAGGACATCCTGGAGAAGCACGGGATCAAGGTGCCGACCAACTACGCTGAGTTCACCGCGGCGGTCGAGGCGATCACCCAGGCCGAGAAGGCCAACAACATGTTCGGCACCGGCCTGCAGGCGAAGTCCGGCCACTACTCGCTGGAATGCGACTGGACTCAGGCGGTCTGGGGCCATGGCGGCGGCATCTTCGGCGCCGACAAGCACTTCACCGGCAACGACGAAGCCGGCATCAAGGGCTTGCAGTGGTACCAGAACCTGTTGAAGAACGCGCCGGCGGCTTCGACTACCTCCACCTGGGACGGCCAGTTCCAGATGATGGCGGCGGGCCAGTGCGCGCTGGTGCAGAGCTGGGATGAGTTCTTCCCGGGCCTCGACGCCGACGACAGCAAGGTGAAGGGCCTGTGGCAGCCTGCGAAGCCGCTGCAGTCCGAAGCGGGCCTGCGCGGGACCGACAAGGTTGGCTTCGGCGAAATCCCGAACCTCGGCCACCAGGGCGGCTCGATCATGGGCCTCTCGCAGTACTCGAAGAACCAGGAAGCCGCCTGGATCTTTATGCAGTGGGCCTGCTCGAAGGAGATCATGACCCAGTGCACGCTGGCCGGCGGCTTCGCGCCGATGCGTCTCTCGTCCTTCGCGGACGAGCGCGTGAAGGCGAAGGCCAAGCCCATGGCGGGCACCACCCGTCACTTGGAGACGGTGCTCTGGACCATCGACAACGTGATGGCCTCGGAGCCGGATATGCCGCTCTGGGCCGGTCAGGACTATGGCGGCGACGCCAAGAAGTGCATGGACGCGGTGGCGGCCATGATCGATGCCAAAACGAAAGACGCTGGATTGCTGTAACTACCCCGCAAGACCTGGACGGAGGCGTTCCCACGCCTCCGTCCAATTTCTTAGGGCCATTTTTTTTGATGTATGTTTGAGTCCTAATGCCCCGCGACCTCGTCATCGGTATCGACTCCTCGACCTCCGCCACCAAGGCCATTGCCTGGGATAAACAGGGCCGGGTGGTCGCGGAAGGGCGCGCCTCGATCGCGATGTCCAACCCGCATCCCGGCTGGTTCGAGCAGGATCCGGGCGAGTGGTGGAGTTCCACGGTCACCGCGCTTCAGCAGGTGACGAGCAGGATTGACGCCGCGCGGATCGCCGCGGTCGCCATCTCCAACCAGCGCGAGACCTTCGGTGTCTTCACCGCGGATGGAACGCCGCTCCGGCCTGGCACGGTCTGGCTCGACGAGCGCGCCCGCGCTCAGCAGAAGCGCTTCGGCGAGAAGTTCGGCGCCGAGCGCCTGCACGAGATTTCCGGCAAGCCCCTCGACATCACGCCTTGCCTGTTCCGCATGATCTGGCTGCGCGAGGTCGAGCCCGGTGTCATGGGGCGCGGCGAGAAGATGGCCGAAGTGCACGGCTACCTCACCTTCAAGCTGAC
>JAYSFH010000300.1:0-5272 GCA_041913405.1 Dongia sp.
GACATCGCGGTAGGTAGGCTGGTCGAGCTCAAGCCGTCACGCTGGGAAGGCGCCGACCGGATTCCGCACTTCCCGCTGGTGATCGCGCTTCGCCGCGACTAGGCGCTGGGACCTGCCGCACGCTGGCTGGTCGAGCGCCTCGCCGCCGGCGAGACTAAACCGCCTCGGTCTCGGCGAAAGCCTGCTCGAGCACCTGCATCAGGTGGTCGGCGTTCGCGCGGCTGAAGATCAGGCCCGGCCGCAGCTTGATCACGTTGTCGTAAGGGCCGTCGGTGCCCATGAGGACGCCGAGATCGCGCGCGCGTTCGACCACGCGGCCGGCCCGTTCCGTCGCGGGCGCTTTGCTATTGAGGTCGGTCACCAGGTCGAGGCCGAGCATCAAGCCGATGCCGCGGACGTCGCCGATCACGCTGTGCTTCTTCTGCAACGCCCGCATGCGCGTCAGCAGGTATGCGCCGATCTCGGTCGCGTTTTGCAGCAACTTGTCGCGCGCGATGATCTCTAGAACTTTGAGGCCGACCGCGGCCGAGACCGGATTGCCGCCGAAGGTGTTGAAGTATTCCATCCCGTTGGCGAAGCTCGCCGCGATTTCCTCAGTGGTGACCACCGCCGCCATCGGATGGCCGTTGCCGATCGGCTTGCCCATGGTGACGATGTCGGGCGCGACCCCTTGGGTCTCGAAGGCCCAGAGGTGGCTGCCGACCCGGCCGAATCCGACCTGCACCTCGTCCGCGATGACGACCCCGCCGGCGGCACGCGCCGCGGCGTAGGCGGCTTCGAGATAGCCGTCGGGCAGCACGATCTGGCCGGCCGAGCTTGGTAAGGATTCCGCGATGAAGGCGCGGAGGCCGCGGCCCTGCTGTGCAAGCGATGCGGCGATCTCTGACACCGGCTGTGCATAGCGCCGGCCGATCTCCGCCTTCGGCCAGTCGGCGGGGGCGCGGTAGGTGTCGGGCAAGGGGGCTTCCCAGGTGCCTTCGGGCCGGCCCAATCCGCCCTTGCGCTTGTATTTGTAGGGGCTGATCTCGATCAGCGCCTGGGTGTTGCCGTGATAGGCCCAGTCGAGGGTGATGACGTCGCCCGCTTTGGTATGCGCCCGGGCCATGCGCAGGGCGAGCTCGTTGGCCTCGCTGCCGGAGCAGCAAAAAGCGGCGACCTTCAGGTTGTTCGGCAAGGTCGCGGTCAGCGCCTCGGCATAGGCGATGACGTTGTCATGGAGATACCGGGTGTTAGTGTTGAGGATCGCGGCCTGCCGCGCGGCCGCCTCTACGATCTCCGGGTTGGAGTGGCCGAGCTGGGCCACGTTGTTGTAGCAGTCGAGATAGGCGCGGCCGGCCTCGTCGATCAGGTAGACGCCTTCGCCGCGCACGATCTTCAGCGGCTTCTTGTAGGAGATGCTGAGATTGCGGATCAGCTTGCCCTTGCGCTGAGCCAGAAGCTCTTCCTTGCTGCGCCCGGCATGCTGCAGGGTCTCCGGCGGCAAACCGACAAATTGTGCCGGATCCGGAAACAGTTGCCGCCACAGCTCGAGATAATCCTTCTCGCCCGCGCCGATCACATCCGCGGCCTTCGGCTCTGCGTAGGTGACCAGCTGGATATGCACATGCGGCTGCCAGTTGCCGTTCTCGACAGGCTTGCCGAGTGCCCCGAGCACGTCACCGGCCTTCAGCTTCTCGCCGAGCTTGCGGTCCTTCACCGTTTGGGCCGAGAGATGACCCCAGAGGCTGTAGAAGACGTGGCCCCCCGGTTCATGCTTCAGCAGCACGGCGTGACCATAGTCGAGCGGTACGTCGGTCTCGAACAGATCGACCACGGTACCGTCGAGTGGGGTGCGCACCTTGGTGCCCGCCGGCGCGAAGAGATCGAGGCCGAGATGGAGCTTGCGCCGCAGCTCAGGCGCGAACACCGACTTGAAGGCATCCGAGGAATAGACCGGCCGGTCCTCGCCCCAGGCCCCGATCCCAAGCGTGACCCCTTTCTGCTTGGCGATGGCATCCCAGAGCCGCTCGGCCTCATCCGGCTGGCGCGTCGCGGAGGCCTTGGCGATCGGATGATCGGGATCGCCGAAGGGCACGATACCCTTAGCATAGAGCGCCGTCGGCAGATCCAGCACCGGCTTTAGGGTCGCGCGGTTCTCGGCGAGCCAGCGCACCACGCCGCTCGCGCCGGGCGCCGCCTCGAAGCCGCAGGCATGCCGCAGCATGCCGGTGGCAAGCGCCGGGTCCATGGCGCGCAGCCGCTCCAGCATCGCCCAGGCCGGAGCTTCGCTGATGTTGAGATAGGCATTGTCCTTGACCCGGTCGCGGCGCGAGGCGGAGAGCGTGACGCTGGTGACCAGGCGCACCGCCATCAGGTCGAACAGCAGGTCCAGCTCCTCGGCGAGGAGCGGATGGACGCGGTGATAGCCCGCGGCAATCGTGCCGGCGACGTCGATCGGCGCTGGCTGGTCGAGGATGGCGTAGGCGCCGGCGACCGCGAGTTCGCCGATCGTCGCGGAATGGATCGCATCGCCGAAATCGATCAGGCCGACGATCTTTTGCCCGATGGGGCCATCCACCAGCAGTTTGTTGTCATTGGCGTCGCCGTGGATGACCTGCGCGCGCAAGCGGTTCAGCCGCGGCGCGACCTTGGTCTCGAAACGCTCCAGGAAGTAATCGACCAGGGCGCTATGTTTCGGATCGATCAGGAAGTCGAGCCGGCTGCGCGAGCGGCCGGCCTGCTTGATGTCCCAATCGAAATCGCGATGCGCGCCGGGATGACCGAAGCTCTGCAGCGCGCGATCCAGTCGCCCCAGGCATTCGCCGAGGCTCGCATGCAGCGCCGGGGTCCGCTGGCTGCCGGAATAGAGCTGGCCGGGCAACCAGCTCACCAGCCGCACGAAGTGCTCGGCGCCGCCGCGTATGCCGGTCCGGCCGAGATCCTCGCCGGCGAGAGTCGGGCGCAAATGCGGCAAAGGCAGATCGGGATCTGCGGTCTGGATGTGGCGGAGCAGGGCGGCCTGGAAGGCCAGCGCCTGGTGGTCTTCGGCGGCGTTGGCGATCTTCAGCACCCAGCTGGTGCCGTCCGCCGCGGTCAGGCGGAAGTTCTGGTCGCGCTCGCTGTCGAGCGGCGTGAGGTCGCCGGAAAGGCCGTAGAGTGTGTCGGCGATGCCGGCCACTTCGGCGGCGGAGAATTGCGGCGGCAGCGTGGTCAGGACCGACATGGAGCACTCGCTCAGGGATTGGGGAATCATTGACCCGGCGGCCAATTTGCGGAGGATGGGGGCCGCAACACAACCGCCCTTTTGGCTCCCCTCTCCGCCACTTTGACCGGTCCCGCCGCCTGATGCGCCCAATCGACGAAAAGGACCGGCAGATCCTCGACTTGCTGCGGGCGGATGCGCGCCTGCCGCTGAAGACCCTGGCCGCCAAGGTGGGGCTGGCGCGCTCGACCTTGCGGGACCGGCTGTCGAAGCTGGAGGCCGACGGCATCATCCGCGGCTACCGAGCCGAGATCGCCGAGGGCGGGCCGACGGTCTCCGTCTATCTGTTCGTGCGGCTGAAGACCACGCCGGCGCCCGGCTTCATCGCCCTGCTGCGCCGGATCGCCGAGGTGCGGTCCTGCACCTCGCTGACCGGCGACATCGACCTTCTGGTCGAGCTTTCGGCCGCCAGCACCGAGCGCATCAATGCGTTGCGCGACCGGATCTCGTCGCATGAAGCGGTGGCCGATCTCACCACCTCGATCGTGCTCAATCGGGATATCTGAGCGGCCGCGATATCTGAACGCGACTTACGTCCCCACCTTCTCGATGTCGAAGGGGACCGTCTGGTAGATCTCGTTGATCCAGTTCGAGATGAAGAGATGGCCATGCGGCCGCCAGCGGTTGAGCGGCGTCTGACTGGGATCGTCGTTCGGGAAGTAGTTGTGCGGCAGCTTGATCGGCACGTTGGCGGCGACGTCGCGTGCATACTCGTCGCCGAGCGAATTCCCGTCATATTCCATATGGTCGAGCACATAGAGCCGGCGCGTGCCCTTGGTCTGGGCGATGCACACACCTTTGCTTTCGGAATAGGCCAGCACGTCCACGTCCGGGCAGGCCGCCACGTCGGCGGTGCGGATTTCGGCCCATCGCGAGATCGGAATCTGGAACTCGTCGGAGAAGCCAATCATGAAGGGTGAGGAGGTCTTGGTGATCTTCTGGCGATAAACCCCGAAAGCCTTCTCCGGCAGCTGGTGCTTTTGAATCTTGTGGAAGTGATAGAGCGCGGCCATGCCCGCCCAGCAGACGTTGACCGTCGAATGGACGTTGGTCTCGGTCCAATCGAAGATCTGCTGCATCTCCGACCAGTAGGTCACGTCCTCATAGGGGATGTGCTCGATCGGCGTGCCGGTGATGAGCAGGCCGTCGAACTTCCGCTGCTTCACGGCTTCCCAGGGCTGGTAGAAGTTCAGCAGATGCTCTTCCGCCGTGTTCTTGGAGGTGTGGTTGCCGATCCGGATCAGCGAGAGTTCGACCTGCAGCGGGGTCGCGCCCAGCAGCCGCGCGAACTGCAGCTCGGTCTTGATCTTGTTGGGCATCAGGTTGAGCAGGCCGATCTGCATCGGGCGGATGTCCTGACGCACGGCCACGGTCTCGGTCATGAGACGGACGCCCTCGTTGACGAGGGTCTGGAAGGCGGGGAGCTTGTCTGGAATCTTGATCGGCATCTGCGTTCACCCAAAGAGCGGTCCAGTGACTCGCTTGGGGCCGCAGCCTTGGAAATCTCTGATGGGGATTCCGCAGGCGGCCCTTTAGCGAGTTGTTTTACGTGGCTGCAAGCCGGCCGGCCAAATCACCACGGAATATCTTCCATTTAGCCCAACGGGCGCCAAAGCGCCAGTGACAAAAATCACCCTAAGGCCCTGCGAAAGGTCAGGTTTATGCGCTTTTTTCCCAGCAGGGGGTGGGCGCCGTCCTTGAGGGTGGCGACGCCGTGGAAAGTGAGGCGGGATGGGCCGCCCCAGACCGCGACATCGCCATGTTGCAGGGGGTACTTGGCGGTCGGGTCGGCGCGTTTCAAGCCGCCGAACAGGAAAGTGGCGGGCAGGCCGAGCGAGACCGAGACGATCGGCTGGCGCATGTCCTGCTCGTCCTGGTCCTGGTGCAGCGAGAGCTTGGTGCCGGGTTCATAGCGGTTGATCAGGCAGGAATCCGGCCGGAAGTCGGCATAGTCCGCTTCCGCCGCCGCCTCGGCCGCCAGCTTTCGGAACGGGGCGGGCATCGGCGGCCAGGGCCTGCCGGTCGTCGGAT
>JAYSFH010000301.1:0-5236 GCA_041913405.1 Dongia sp.
CGCATGGCGAAGCAGGCCGCAACGATCCTGATCTGGGGCGCCAACCCGCACGCCTCGGCGCCGCACCAGCACAAGCACTGGATCCGCGAGACTGACGCGAAGCTGATTGTCGTCGATCCGGTGAAGCACCCGACCGCGGCGGCGGCGCATCTGCATCTGCAGCCTTTCCCCGGCAGCGACGCGGCACTTGCTTTCGCCATCGCCCATGTGCTGCGGCGCGAGGGCAAGATCGACCGCGCCTTCCTCGGCATGCATGCGATCGGCTGGGAGGAACTCGAACCGGAGATCGCGCGCTGCTCGCCGGAATGGGCGGCGCCAATCACCGGCGTGCCGGTGGCGCAAATCGAAGAAGCGGCGCGGCTGTTCGGCGCCGGTCCCGCTTTGCTCTGGATGGGCCAGGGTCTGCAGCGGCAGCCGAAGGGCGGCAACGTATTCCGTGCGGTGGCGATGCTTTCGGCCTTGAAGGGCGACTTCGCGAAGCCCGGCGCGGGGTTCCTGTTCCTGAACGGCGGCGCGCGGCGCGGGCTCGACGGCGACTATATCGAGGCACCGCATCTCCGCGCCAAGCCGAAACAGGTCGGCAGCCACATGGACCTGGTCGATATCCTGCGCAAGCCTGACGCAGCGCGCGCGCTGATCACCTGGAACGTGAACATCGCCGCCTCCAACCCGCGGCAGGCGGACCTGCACCAGGCCATGAAGCGCGAGGATCTCTTCCATGTCGCGGTCGACTGCTTCGCGACCGACACCACCGACTTCGCGGATTTCATCCTGCCGGCGGCCGGCTTCCTGGAATTCGACGACATCGTCTCGCCCTATTTCCACCTCGGGCTCTCGGTCCAGGCCAAGGCGATCGAGCCGATCGGGGAGTCGCTGCCGAACCAGGAGATATTCCGGCGTCTTGCCAGAGCGATGAGCTTCAACGAGCCGGAGCTCTATGAGGATGACGCGACGATGCTCGACACGCTGGCGCGGCAGACGGGACTCTCCGGCTATGCAGAGCTGAAGGAGAAGGCGACGGTCACGCTGTCACAGGAGCCGGTGCCGACCTTCGGCGACCTCGAATTTCCGACGCCCTCGGGCAAGATCGAGTTGAAGAGCGCGCGCGCCGCGGAAGACGGGCACCCTGCCCTGCCGCAGCCCTGGTCCGACCCGCGCCCCGAGAGCGGGCGCTTCCGCATGCTCTCCCCCGCCTCGCCCTGGCTGATGAACAGCAGCTATCACGAGGATGCGAAGATCGCCGAAAAGATCGGGCCGGAGACGATCCTGCTGCATCCGGCCGATGCCGAGAAATTGTCGCTCAAAGCCGGCGACAGCGCCGCGGTCACCAACAAGACCGGCCGCCTGGTGATGCGCATCGATGTGGGCGAGATCGTGCCGCGCGGGGTCGCGCTGGCGCATAAGAGCCGCTGGCCGAAGCTGCTGGCCGGGCACCTCAACGTCAACGCGCTCAACCCCGGTGAGAAGACCGACATGGCCGAGAGCAGCGCCGTCCACGGCGTCGAGGTGACGATCGCGCGGGCGTAGCGCCCGCACCGCGGCAGCTAAATCGAGTTCTTGTTGAGCGCGTCCAGGGCCAGTTTCAGGTTGCGCTTGGCGTTGGGGTAGAGCGGGTCGATGCTGATCAGGCGACGGAAGGCGTCCGCCGCCGCGGCATCGCGGCCGAGCTTCATGTTCGACATGCCGAGGCCGGAGAGCGCGCCGAAATGCCGGGGCTCGAGCTCCAAGGTGCGGTCGATGTCGGCGATCGCCTTCTTGTAGTCGCCCATCAGGTAGTAGACGGTGGCGCGCTTGTTCCAGCCCTCGGCGAAATCCGGCTTGGCCTGCAGGATCCGGTCGATGTCCAGGAGCGCGCCCTTGTAGTCGCCGCGCTCCATCGCTTCGGAGCTGGTGGCCATCAGCCGGTCGAGCCCGGGATCGCCGGTCATCGACCAGATCTCCCAGATCTTGTCCTCGACCGGGCCGGCCTGGTCGCTGTGCTGCGCCGACTTCAGGAACTTGAACAGGGTCGGCAGGTTGGGGTCGCGCTGGTCTGCAAATGTCGCCGTGGAGCCGAAGGAAACGAGCGCGGCCAGCAGCGCCGCATCAAGCAAAGCCTTGCGCATTTCAGATCTGCTTCCTCTTCAGTATTTCCCGGACGATATCGAGGTTGTTCTTCGCGCTGCCGTTCTGCGGGTCGATGGCCAGCACGCGCTGGAATGCATCGGCGGCGGCCTCTTCGCGCTCCAGCTTGATGTTCACCAGGCCGAGGCCTGAGATCGCGCCGATATGCCGGGGCTCCAGCTCCAAGGTGCGGTCGATGTCGGCCAACGATTGCTGGTAGTTGCCCATCAGGTAGTAGACCGTCGCCCGCTTGTTCCAGCCTTCGGCGAAATCCGGTTTCTGCGCAATGATCGCGTTGAATTTCTCCAGCGCGGTCCCGAACTTGTCCGTATCCATCGCCGCGTTGCCTTGGGTCATCAGCTGGTCGATCGCCGGGTCGTTGGCCTCGAGCCAGATGTTCCAGATCTTCGCCTCGATCTCCAGCGCCGCCGCCGGATCGGGCGCCGCTTTCAGCTGCTCGAACAGGGGCGGCAGGCGCGCATCTTTCTGGTCGGCCGCGGCAGTTCCCGCGCCGGCGAGAAGAAACCAAATGGCGGCCACGCCGCCAATAAGGACTTTCCCCGAGAGAGGCGTCATAGCATCCTCAGCATACCCTTGGCGGGATTCGGGTTCAGCGCCTAATCTCACGCCGTCGCAGAATTGTGAGTAGCAGATGGCCGTAAAGATTTCCTCACCCGCCGCCCTCTTCCCGGGCACGTTTGCCGAGGGCCGCCAAGGTTTCCGCGAGGCCGCCAGCGCAGCGGGCGCGACCCTGGCCAGCCATGCCAACCCCGAGAAAGGCCCGGATGGCGGGGACCTGAGCACTGAAACCGCCTGGCTCGGCCCCAAGGATGCAAGCCGCCTGTTCTTCGCCCAGGCCGGGACCCACGGCGCCGAGGGCTTCTGCGGCTCCGGGATCGAGACCGGCTGGCTGCAGAGCGGGATGTTCAAGCAGTTGCCACCGGATACCGCGGTGCTGCTGGTGCATGCAATCAACCCCTATGGCTTCGCCTGGGTGCGGCGGGTGACCGAGGACAACATCGATCTCAACCGCAACTTCGTCGATCATGGGAAGCCGACACCGGACAATCCCGGATACCGCGAGCTGCGGGACTCGATCTGCCCGGACGAATGGAGCCCGGAAGGCGAGAGCCACAACCGTGCGCAGTTCCAGGCCTATGCCGGCAAGCATGGCGCCTGGGCGCTGCAGGCGGCGATCACCCAGGGCCAGTATTTCGACGAAGAGGGCGTGTTCTACGGCGGCAAGGCCGCCGGCTGGTCGAACCGCACGATGCATGCGATCCTGAAGCCGCATTCGGATCATGTCCGAAAAATCGCCTTCATCGATCTCCACACCGGCCTCGGGCCTTACGGCTATGGCGAGATCATCTGCAACCATCTCGGCACCGATCCCGGCACCGCGCGGGTGAAGGACTGGTTCAACGACGCGACCGCGACCGACGACGGCACGTCGACCTCCACCGTGGTCAGCGGCGACACCCAGATCGCCATCACCGATTCAATCCCGCAGGCCGAGGTCACCGGGGTCACCCTGGAATACGGAACCCTGCCGCTGGAGGATATGTTGCTCGCCGTCAGAGCCGACAACTGGCTGCATGTCCACGGCGACCTTGGGAACGCCAAGGGCAAGGAGATCAAGTCGCAAATCCGCGCCGCCTTCTACCCGGACAAGGACGACTGGAAGAAGATGGTCTGGGATCGCGCGGTCGATGTCGCCGAGCGCGCGATGAGGGGTCTCACGCAGTCCTGACGCGGCCGGCGAGCTCCGCCGGCATCGGCCCGCCATTCGCCCAGTCGAGCAGCTCGACCGTGTGAACGATCGGCACGTCGATCGCGCCGCCGAGCTGCTGCAGGCAGCCGATATTGCCGGTGGCCACCAGATCGGGTGCGGTCGTGGCGATGTTCGCCGCCTTGCGGTCGCGGAGCTGAGCCGAGAGTTCCGGCTGCAGCAGGTTGTAGGTTCCGGCCGAGCCGCAGCAGAGATGGCCTTCGGGAATCTCCACCACCTCGAAACCGGCGGCCTTCAGTAGCGCGCGCGGCGGCTCGGAGATCTGCTGCCCGTGCTGCATCGAGCAGGCGGAGTGATAGGCGACCTTCAGCTTCGGCGCCGTGCCTGATACGCCGAGCATCGCCAGATATTCGGTGACGTCGCGGGTCTTGGCGCTGACTTCGGCCGCCGCGTCCTTGACGTCGGCCTCGGTGCGGAGCATGAAGCCGTAGTCCTTCACCGTGGTGCCGCAGCCGGACGCCGTCACCAGGATTGCGTCGACCTCGCCCGCCTTCTGCCAGGCCGCGATGTTGTTGCGCGCGAGGCGGTGCGACGGGTCGGTGAAGCCCATGTGATGGCCGAGCGCGCCGCAGCAGCCGGCACCCTCCGGCACCACGACCTCGACACCCAGGCGGTTCAGCAGCCGGATCGTCGCCGCGTTGATCTCCGGCCGCAACACCGGCTGCACGCAACCGGCCAGCAGCGCCACGCGGCCGCGCCTCGTGCCTTGCGCCGGGAAGACCTGCGGCCGGTCGGTCTCGGCCGGCGCCTTCGGGAAGCCCGGCACCAGTTTCAGCGCATTGCCGAGCTTGCCCGGCAGCCAATGCGCGCCGCCCAGAGCCTTCGCCAGCGCGGCGCCCATCATCGTCAAGCGGAACAGCCCGGTGCGCGGCATGACAAAGGCGAGCAGCCGCCGCATCCAGCGTTCATCGGCGGGGCGCGTATAGGTCTCGGCGATGTGCGCGCGGGCGTGATCGACCAGGTGCATGTAATGCACGCCGGAGGGGCAGGTCGTCATGCAGCTGAGGCAGGACAGGCAGCGATCGATATGCTTGGCCTCGGTCGCGGTCGCGGCCCGGCCCTGCTCCAGCATCTCCTTGATCAGATAGATGCGCCCGCGCGGGGAGTCGAGCTCGTCGCCCAGCAGCACATAGGTCGGGCAGGTCGCGGTGCAGAAACCGCAATGGACACAGGTGCGGAGGATCTTCTCGGATTCCGCGGTATCCGGGTCGGCGAGCTGCGCCAGGGTGAAGCTGGTCTGCATGTCAGATGCCTTCAAACATGCGGCCGGGGTTAAGCACGCGTGCCGGGTCGAAGGAGCGTTTCACCTGATCGGTCAGCGCCCTCGCCCCTTCGGCTTCGAAG
>JAYSFH010000302.1:0-5231 GCA_041913405.1 Dongia sp.
CCTTCCCGCTCATCACCCACATCCTGGTGATCGCGATTGGCGTCGGCGCTTTCTTCACCGCGACCTATCTGGAGATGTTCGGCGACGGCGGCGAGCCCCGCAGCAACCAGCACAATGTCTACTCGCGCTCGGCGATCGGCCATCGCGCCTTCGCTGCGGCGCTGCGCAACCTCGAAATCCCAGTCCAGGTCAGCCGGTTCCGCAGCCTGGAGCGGGCCGGCACCGGCGGCCTGCTGCTGATGATCGAGCCGGAAATGGCCGCCGAGGCCAAGGCGCAGATCGCAAAGCTGCGCGACCAGCCGCATGCCTTGCTGGTGCTGCCCAAATGGGACGGCTTCACCGACAACAAGAAGCCGATCTGGGTCGGCAAGATGAAGCTGCTGGACGAGGACACGCCGAAATCCGTGCTCCGCGCCGTGGTCCCCGATGCCGTCATCCAGCGCGATACCGGCACGGCGGAAATCGATGCGCCGCATTTCGGCGGCAGCATCTCTCTCAGCGATCCGCAATACATCGTCGCCAGCTCCGAACCGATCGACCCCATCCTGACCAATGCCGGCAAGATCCTGCTCGGCGCGGTGCGGAGCCGCACCGGCACGCTCTGGATCCTGAGCGATCCGGATCTGCTCTCCAATGCCGGGATCGACGAGATGGACAACGGCGTGGTCGCGATCTCGATCATCGACGCGCTGCTGCCGAAGGGCGGCACCGTCATCATCGACGAAACCCTGCACGGCTTCGAGCAGCGGCCGAACCTGATGCGCACCCTGCTCAATCCGCCCTTCCTGCCGATCCTGATCGCGATCATCATCACCGCCTTCGTGCTGGCCTGGGCCGGGATTGCCCGCTTCGGCGCACCGCAGGCCGAGGCCGAAGGCCTCGCCGCCGGCAAGCTCACTTTGGTGAAGAGCGCCGCGAAGCTGCTGCAATTCGGCACCAAGGCCGGCAGCCTGCTCGCGAGCTACCGCCGGCTGGTGCTGGCCGACGTCATGAACGAGCTGCATGGCCCGAGCGGCCTCGATGAAGTGGCGCAGGCGGCCTGGCTCGACCGTGCCGCGGCGCATCGCGGCCTCGACACCCGCGTTGGCCCGATCGTCGGCCGGATCGCCGAATCCGGGCGCATCGACGCCACCCGCGCCTTGCGCTTTGCCCACGAACTCTATCGCTGGAAACAGGAGATTGTGCATGGAACCGTCGTCGTCCCCCGGGGGAGACGTCTCAGCCGCGGCGCCGCAGTTGACGGAGCTCAGGGCCAGCGCTGACCGGCTGCGCGCCGAGGTGGCGAAGGCGGTCGTCGGCCAGGACGACGCGCTCGACCTGCTGCTGGTGGCCCTCTTCTCCGACGGCCACATCCTGCTGGAGGGCGCGCCGGGCACGGCCAAGACCCTGCTGGTCCGCGCCTTCGCCGCGGCGATGAACCTGAAATTCGGCCGCATCCAGTTCACGCCGGACCTGATGCCGGGCGACGTCATCGGCACCAATCTCTTCAACTTCCAGAGCAACACCTTCCAGTTAGTGAAGGGCCCGATCTTCACCCAGGTGCTGCTGGCCGACGAGATCAACCGCACCCCGCCGAAGACCCAGGCGGCCTTGCTGCAGGCGATGCAGGAACGCCAGGTGACGATCGACAACACCACCCATGACCTCGGCGCCGGCTTCATGGTGATCGCGACCCAGAACCCGATCGAGCAGCAGGGCACCTATCCTCTGCCGGAAGCGCAGCTCGATCGCTTCCTGTTCAAGCATCTGATCGGCTATCCCGGCCGCGACGAGGAGCTCGCCATCGTCACCCGGCACGGGACCCACGGCGCAATGCCGAAGCTGGAGACGCTCGGCATCCAGCCGGTCTTCGACCTCGCCGCATTGGAGCAGGCGCGCCGGGCGATCGAGGGCGTGCGGGTCTCGGCCGAGATCGTCGCCTATATCGTCGATCTCATCCGCGCCACCCGCGAGCATCCCTCGCTGCAATATGGCGCCTCGCCGCGCGCGGCCAGCATGCTGGCGATGGCGGCGCGCGCCTTCGCCGCGCTCCAGGGCCGCGACTACGTGATCCCCGACGACGTGAAGCATCTCGCGACCCCGGTGCTCAGGCACCGCGTCGTGCTCTCGCCGGGCGCCGAGATCGAAGGCCTCACCTTCGACCAGATCATCGGCCAGATCATCACCGCGACGCCGGCGCCGCGATGAGAAATAGACTGTGAGGGTCCGGCGGTGATCTTCCCGACCGGCCGCGGCATAGCCTTCGTCGCGGCAGCGCCCCTGGTGGCGCTGCTGCTGGCGGCGCTGACCCCGCAGCTCTGGCTGCTCGGCCCGGCCTATCTCGGCGTGGTCGTCCTGGCGCTGATCGGCGACTATCTCCTGGCGATGCCGCGCGGGCGGCTCGGCATCGCCTTCGATCCGCCGGACATGCTCTTCGTCGGCGAGACCGCGACCGCGACGCTCGACCTGACGCCGGGCGGCAGCCGGATCCCCCGCGCGATCGAAGCCACGATCGATCACGGCCCCACGGTCGAGATGCCCGCCTTGCTGGAGATTCCCCTCGCGGGCAACCAGACCATCCGCACCGAGATCCCGCTGCTGCCGCGCCGCCGCGGCACGGTGCCGTTGACCATGCTCTGGCTGCGCTGGACCGGTCCCTATGGCTTGATCCGCATCCAGGCGAAGCAGCCGCTCGACGCCCAGCTCAAGGTCGTGCCGAACATCCGCGCCGTGCGCGCCGCGGCGATCGCGCTGATGCGCCAGGACGCGAGCTTCGGCATCAAGGACCAGCGCCAGCTGGGCGACGGCTCCGAGTTCGACGCCTTGCGCGACTACCAGCCGGGCTTCGACCGCCGCGCCATCGACTGGAAGCACTCGGCCCGCCACCGCCGCCTGGTCTGCAAGGAATTCCGCAGCGAGCGCAACCACCAGATCATCCTGGCGCTCGACACCGGCCATCTGATGCGCGAGCCGATCGGCGGCATCCCGCGCCTCGACCACGCCATCAACGCCGCGCTACTGCTGAGCTATGCCTCCTTGAAGGGCGGCGACCGCGTCGGCCTGTTCGGCTTCGACGCCCGGGTGCGCCTCCGCGCCGAGCCGCTGGGCGGCGTGGACCGCTTCCCGCGCTTGCAACGCATGACCGCCGAGCTCGACTACGCCGCCGCGGAGACCAACTTCACCCTCGGTCTCACGCTGCTGTCACAGCAGCTGCAGCGCCGCTCGCTGATCGTGCTGTTCACCGATTTCGTGGACACCGTGACCGCCGAGTTGATGGTGGAGAATCTGGGCCGGCTCTCCGGCCGGCATCTCGTCCTCTTCGTCACCCTGCAGGACCCCGAGTTCCGCGCGATCGTCGATGCCGCCCCGGATTCGATCCCCGGCTCGATGGAAGCGGTCGCCCGCTCGGTCGTCGCCGACGAGCTGCGCAAGGAACGGCTGGTGGTGTTCGAGAAGCTGCGCCGCCTCGGCGTGCAATGCCTCGAAGCGCCCTACAACCGCGTCGGCACCGACCTGATCAACCGCTACCTCGCGATCAAGCAGCGCGAGATGATCTGACCGGCCGCGTCTCGTCAGCTACCTTGCGGAGCCGGCTTTGGATTCAAGCCGGCGGCCAATGGAAAGAATTCCGAGAAGCATATAGGATCATTCCGGGGGACATGATCCGCAACGAGACATTGCGCGATGCGTCAACTTGGCAGCGAACCGGTTCGTGATCCTGCGCGCCTTGGCTTCGACGCGGCGCGCTTGGCGCGACTGAAGCCCTGGATGCAGCGCTATGTCGACACCGGACGTTGGCCGGGCGGCGCCGTCATGGTGGCGCGCCATGGCGAGCTCGCCTATTTTGACTGCGCCGGGCACGCGGATGTCGAAACCAGGCAGCCCTGGCGGCGCGATTTGATCGCCCGCATCTACTCGATGACCAAGCCGATAACCGCCGTCGCGCTGCTGATGCTGGTCGAGGAGGCACGCGTCCATCTCGACGATCCCGTCGAAGCCTACTTGCCGGAATTCAAGAACAGTCAGCTGCTGATCCCGGGCGCCACGTCGCTCGGCCAGACGGTGCCCGTCAAGACCAGGATGACGATCCATCATCTGCTGACCCACACCTCTGGCCTGAGCCTCTTCACCAACCCCCGGCTGCTCGGCGAGGCTTATGCCAAGGAGACGCTCGGCCTCGCATTGGCCTATGGCGGTCTCGACAAGATGGTGCGCCGGATCGCCGCGCTGCCGCTGGAATGGGAGCCGGGCACGCGATGGCAGTACAGCGTCGGATCCGACGTCATCGGCCGCATCGTGGAGGTCGTCTCCGGACTGCCGTTCGACAAGTATCTCGCGACCCGGATCTTCGAGCCGCTCGGCATGACCGACACCGGCTTCTCCGTCCCGCCGTCCGGGATGGAGCGCTTCCCGCCGATGTATGAGGCGACGGCCGGCGGCATGGCGCTGAACGAGGCGCCGGGGAATTCCGCTTGGCTTCAAGGCAAGGTCGATACCTTCTGCGGCGGCGGTGGGCTCGTCGGCACCATCGACGACTATTGGCGGTTCGCGGAAATGCTGCGGGCCGGCGGCGTGCTCGATAGCGAACGCATTCTCAGCCCTCGCACCCTGCAATTGGCGGCATGCAACCACCTGCCCGGGGATCTCGCCGCGATGGCGACCGAAGTCTGGTCGGAAACCCAGTTCGACGGCGTCGGATTCGGTCTGCTGGGTTCCGTCGTCCTCGATCCGGCCAAGGCCGGTATATCGGCGCAGGTCGGCGACTACGGATGGGGCGGGGCCGCGGGCACCTTCTTCTGGGTGAGCCCGGTCGATGACATGGTTGTCATTCTCTTCACGCAACTTTTGCCGTCGAGCGCCATTCCCGTCCGCAAGGAGCTGCGGGCGCTTGTCTATGCCGCGTTGACCGGGGCTTGAGCTTCGCCCACCGCGCGTGCCGGCTCAGTTCCCCGCCTTCACCTTGAGCCGCGCGGCATGGAGCAGCGGCTCGGTATAACCGTTGGGCTGCGCGCGCCCCTTGAACACCAGATCGCAGGCGGCCTTGAACGCCGCCGAGAGCTCGAAGTCGGGCGCCATCGGCCGGTACTGCGGATCGCCGGCATTCTGCCGATCGACCACCGCCGCCATCCGCTTCATCACCGCCATGACCTGGTCCTTGCTGCAGATGCCGTGATGCAGCCAGTTGGCGATATGCTGCGACGAGATCCGCAAGGTGGCGCGGTCCTCCATCAGGCCGACATTGTTGATGTCCG
>JAYSFH010000303.1:0-5209 GCA_041913405.1 Dongia sp.
AAGGCGACCGCCCCTCGCGCAAGGACGAGCGCCGCCAGGCCGCGCATCAGCGCGCGGTGAAGCGCGCCCAGCTGGAAGAGCAGGCCGAGCGCGCCGGCCGCGCGGTCGAGAAGCTGACCCAGGCGCTGAAGCTCGTGGAAGCGAAGCTGGCCGACCCCAAGCTCTACGAACGCGCGCCCGCCGAAGCCGCCGACTGGCAGAAGAAACATGCCGAAGTCACCGCCAAGCTTGCCGAAGCCGAGGAGAGCTGGCTGGACGTGTCGGGCCAGCTCGAAGGCAAGGTCGCGGCGGAGGAGTGAATGTATCGATACACCGCGCGTCCTCGCATAGCCGTTCAGCACTCATCGCAAAGGTGATCGGCCGGCAACCGGCTTAGTCTCCCCTCAGTCACGGGACGGGAGAGTCGGGACATGTCGGGGGAAATCGCAAACACGCCGCAGCCGCCATACTACGCGGTGATCTTCAGCTCGCTGCGCACCGAAGCCGACAACGGCTACGGCGCCATGGCCGAGCGGATGGATGCGCTGGCGCGGCAGCAGCCGGGCTTTCTCGGCATGGAATCTGCGCGCGAAGGCCTTGGGCTGACGGTCGGCTACTTCCGCAGCCTGGAAGACATCGCCGCCTGGAAGCGCAACGTCGAGCATGCCGAAGCCCAGCGCCGCGGCCGCGCCGACTGGTACACGCATTACCGCGTGCGCATCGCCAAGGTGGAGCGGGAGTACGGCTTCGAGAAACCTTAGCCGTCATTGCCGGGCTTGCCCCGGCAATCTCGTGCAAGCCGGAGCCAGATGCCCGGGTCAAGCCCGGGCATGACGATCTTGTCAGCAGTCGTGGCCGAGGTAGAGTTCGCCGGCCTTGAGATCGACGCCCATGTAGCATTCGTAGGGTGAGTCATCGGGCGCCAGCGCACCGCCTGATTCCGGGCTCGGCCCGGCATAGCAGGCGAGGCTCTTCGACCACTTCACCATGCGGCCGATGCATTCGTCCGGCTGGCCCTTGCCGGGGATGCCGTCCCACATCGCCTTCGCCGCGTCGCCGGTGATGGTCATGTAGATGTGGTCCGCCGGTCCGTTCGGGTCGTCGGAATCCATCGCCGGCCCGACATAATACTGGCCGGTGATCGGCTTCAGCTGCACGTCCTGCGCCAGCGCCGGAACGCTCGCGGCGCAGAGCAAAGCTGCAAGTCCCCAAATCCGCATCAGTTTTCCCCCTCGCTCCCGCTTGCCCCTTCGGCCTGGCTCTTCAGATACTTCCGCCATTTGGCCACGTTCTTGTTGTGCTGGTCCAGGGTCTCGGCGAAGGCATGCCCGCCGGTGCCGTCAGCGACGAAGTAGAGCTCCTTGGTCTTCTGCGGCTTCAGGACGCCTTTGAGCGCCGCGAGACCAGGATTGGCGATCGGTCCCTTGGGCAGGCCGGTGACGACATAGGTGTTGTAGGGGCTGTCGAGCTTGAGGTCCGCGCTGGTGAGCAACCGGTCCAGCTTGCCCTTGCCGTCGGTCAGCGCGTAGATGACCGTCGGGTCCGACTGCAGCGCCATGCCCTTCTTGATGCGGTTGTAGAAGACCGCGGCGACCCGGGCCCGTTCGTCGGCCTGGGAGGTCTCCTTCTCGACCAGCGAGGCGAGGGTCACCGCCTCGTCGGGGGAGGTCAGGGGGATGTCCTTGTCGCGCTTCTCCCAGAGGGCGGCGAGCTGTACCTGCATCTCCGAGCGCATGCGGTCGATGATCTGCGCCCGGGTATCGCCCAGCACGAAGAAGTAGGTCTCCGGCAGCAGCGAGCCCTCGGGCGACTTCGGCGGCAGCGGGCCGTCGAGATCGGGCTGTGCCGCCAGGACGTCGTAAATCTCGCTGACCGTCAGGCCCTCGGCGATGGTCACCCGGTGCAACACCACCTTGCCTTCGATCAGCACGCGCATCGCGCCGCGCGGGCTGACCGAAGCGGGGAACTTGAACTCGCCGGCATGGAGCGGCAGGCCCTCGGCGGAGAAGCGCGCGCCGAGCTTGAAGACCAGCGGATTGTCGATGACGCCGGCATCGGCCAGCACCTTGGCGATGCCGTTGAGGCCGGCGCCTTTCGGGATGACGACGACCTTCTCGTCGCGCAAGGGACCTGCGGCGTTGAACTCGTGCCAATACCAGGCGGCGATGCCGCCCACGACGAAGCCGAACAGGATCAGGACGAAAAAGACGCCCTCAACCCATTTGAGGAGTCGGCTGCGCGGCTTCTTGGGATTCTGATCGGAGTTCTGCGGGCCGCTCACGCGCGCCCTCAGTTCGGCGCGGAGAAGACCAGGCTCGCATTGGTGCCGCCGAAGCCGAAGGAGTTCGACAGCACGTTGCGGATCTTGCGCGGCTTCGCCTGCTTGGGGGCAAGGTCGATGTCGCAGCCCTCGGAGGGGTTGTCGAGGTTCAAGGTCGGCGGCGCCACCTGGTCGCGCAGCGCCAGGATCGAGAAGATCGCCTCGACCGCGCCCGCCGCACCCAAGAGATGCCCGATCGCCGATTTGGTCGAGGACATGGTGAGCTGATAGGCATGATCGCCGAACAGGCGCTTCACCGAACCCAGCTCGATCTCGTCGCCGAGCGGCGTCGAGGTGCCGTGGGCATTGATGTAGTCGATGTCCGACGGGTTGAGCTTGGCGCGCTTCAGCGCCGCCTGCATGGCGCGGAAGCCGCCGTTGCCGTCCTCGGCCGGCGCGGTGATGTGATGCGCATCGCCCGACATGCCGTAGCCGATGACCTCGGCATAGATCTTCGCGCCGCGGGCCTTGGCGTGCTCGTACTCTTCCAGCACCAGGATGCCGGCGCCTTCGCCCATGACGAAGCCGTCGCGATCCTTGTCCCAGGGGCGCGAGGCCGCGACCGGGTTGTCGTTGAAGCTGGTCGACAGCGCGCGGCTCGCGGCGAAGCCGGCGATGCCGAGGCGGTTGATGGTCGATTCGGCGCCGCCCGCCACCATCACGTCGGCGTCCTCCAGCATGATCATGCGCGCGGCGTCGCCGATGGCATGGCTGCCGGTGGCGCAGGCCGTCACCACCGAGTGGTTCGGGCCGCGGAAGCCGTGCTTGATCGAGACATGGCCGGAGGCGAGGTTGATCAGCGCCGCCGGGATGAAGAACGGGCTGACCCGGCGCGGGCCTTTTTCCTTCAGGATCTGCGAGGTCTCGTAGATCACGTTGAGACCGCCGATCCCGGACCCGATCATGACGCCGGTCGAATTGCGCTCGGCGTCGGTCTTCGGCTGCCAGCCGGCATCCTTCACGGCTTCATCGGCGGCGGCCATCGCCATGACGATGAAGTCGTCCATCTTCTTCTGGTCTTTGGGCGTGACGTATTCGTCGGGATTGAAGTTGCCCGACGAGATGTCGCCGCGCGGAACCTGGCCCGCGATCTTCGCCGGCAGGTCGGAGACGTCGAAGGATTGGATCGAGCTGATGCCGGACTCGCCCTTGATCAGCCGCTTCCACACATGATCGACACCGACGCCCAATGGCGAAACGATACCGATGCCTGTGACCACCACTCGACGCATCATGACCTGCCTTCAGCTCGACGATGTAAGGAGATGCGAGCCGGTCAACTCAGGCGGACTTCGACTTGATGAAGTCGATGGCGTCCTTCACCGTGAGGATCTTCTCAGCGGCGTCGTCGGGGATCTCGCAGCCGAACTCTTCTTCGAAGGCCATGACCAGCTCGACGGTATCAAGGCTGTCCGCGCCGAGATCGTCGATGAAGCTGGCGCCTTCGGTGACCTTCGACTCTTCGACGCCGAGATGCTCGATGACGATCTTCTTGACCCGTTCCGCGATGTCGCTCATTTGCAAGTCCCTCTCTGCTGCGCCGCCCTACGCTCTTTGCCGGCGGAAAAGAATGTCACTCTGGCCGGTTTGACGGCCAGTAGATTGGCCTGCAAATCCCCCAAAATCCACTGGGCCGGCGCATGTCGAGCGGTGAATTAACATAGTTGTTCCGCTTTTGCCAGCGCCCGGGGCGATTCGCAAAAAGCCTCGTCAAATCATGGCCATGCCGCCGTTCACGTGCAGGGTTTGACCGGTCACGTAACCGGCCTCGTCGCTGGCCAGATAGACCACCGCCGCGGCGATGTCGCCGCTGGAGCCGAGCTTGCCCATCGGCACCTTGGGCAGGATCTGCGCCTTCTGATCCTCGGTCAGCGCATCGGTCATCGCGGTCTCGATGAAACCCGGCGCCACGGTGTTCACCGTGATCGAGCGCGAGGCGAGTTCCTGCGCGAGCGCCTTCGACATGCCGATCATGCCCGCCTTGGCCGCCGCATAATTGGCCTGGCCGGGATTGCCGGTGACGCCGACGATCGAGGTGATGCCGATGATGCGGCCGAAGCGGCGCTTCATCATGCCGCGCATCGCGGCGCGGGCGAGGCGGAAGCCGGCGGTGAGGTTCACGTCGATGACCTTCTGCCATTCCTCGTCCTTCATCCGCATCGAGATGTTGTCGCGGGTGAGGCCAGCGTTGTTGACCAGGATGTCGAGCTTGCCCATGGCCGCCTCGGCATCCTTGACCAGGGCTTCGGTCGCCGCCGGGTCGCCGAGATCACAGGGAAGAACGTGGGTGCGTTCGCCGAGTTCCGCCGCGACCTTCTCCAGCGCCTCGCGCCGTGTGCCGCTGAGTGCCACGGTCGCGCCCTGCGCATGCAGCGCCTTGGCGATGGCCCCGCCGATGCCGCCCGAGGCGCCGGTCACGAGCGCGGTCTTGCCGGTAAGATCGAACATGCTGCTTTCCTTCTTCTCTAGCTGAGCGCCTTCAGCGCCGCCTCGATATCTTCCGGCACGCCGACCGAGCTCGCCTCGATCTCGCGGTCGATGCGCTTGGTCAGGCCGGCCAGCACCTTGCCGGCGCCCAATTCGAACAGGCGGGTGACGCCGTCCTTCTTCATGGTCTGTCCAGCGCTTCGGCCATGGCGTCGGCGGCGGGCTGCATCAGCGCGCAATGGAAGGGCGCGGAAACCGGCAGCAGCACGCTGCGCTTGGCGCCCTTCTCGGCGGCGATCGCGATCGCGCGCTCGACCGCTTCCTTGTGGCCGGAGACCACGACTTGGCCCGGCGCATTGTCGTTGGCGGCGGAGCAGACCTTGCCGGTCTCCTTCGCGGCCGCCGCGGCGATCTCCTGCCCCGCGGGCACATCGAGGGCGCGCAGGGTGGCCAACGCACCGATGCCCACCGGCACCGCCGTCT